>NZ_CP047029.1:1932500-2232500 GCF_009796805.1 Algibacter sp. L1A34
GGTAGACGCGAAACCGTGTGATCTACCCATGGGCAGGTTGAAGCTGTAGTAACATACAGTGGAGGACCGAACCGGTTGACGTTGAAAAGTCTTCGGATGACCTGTGGGTAGGGGTGAAAGGCCAATCAAACTCGGAAATAGCTCGTACTCCCCGAAATGCATTTAGGTGCAGCGTTGATTTATAGTTTTATAGAGGTAGAGCTACTGATTGGATGCGGGGGCTTCACCGCCTACCAATTCCTGACAAACTCCGAATGCTATAAAATGATAATCAGCAGTGAGGGCATGGGTGCTAAGGTCCATGTCCGAGAGGGAAAGAACCCAGACCATCAGCTAAGGTCCCAAAATATATGTTAAGTTGAAAAAACGAGGTTGAACTGCTTTGACAGCTAGGATGTTGGCTTGGAAGCAGCCATTCATTTAAAGAGTGCGTAACAGCTCACTAGTCGAGCGGTTCGGCATGGATAATAATCGGGCATAAACATATTACCGAAGCTATGGGATAGAAATATCGGTAGGGGAGCATTGTAGTGTCGTCGAAGGTGTGCTGTGAGGCATGCTGGAGAAGCTACAAAAGAAAATGTAGGCATAAGTAACGATAATGCGGGCGAGAAACCCGCACACCGAAAGACTAAGGTTTCCTCAGCTATGCTAATCAGCTGAGGGTTAGTCGGGACCTAACGCGAACCCGAAAGGGGTAGTGGATGGACAACTGGTTAATATTCCAGTACCTGCTCTCAATAAAAGTGACGGAGGCGAAAAGTTAGTGCGCACAGACGGAATTGTGCGTTGAAGCGAGTGGTAACACCGCGATAGTACACTGAGACTTCGGTCAAGGTGATAATCTAGCAAATCGACTTCCAAGAAAAGCAAGAGAAGCAGCCCGTACCCTAAACCGACACAGGTAGTTGGGATGAGAATTCTAAGGTGCTCGAGAGATTCATGGCTAAGGAATTAGGCAAAATAGACTCGTAACTTCGGGAGAAGAGTCGCCACCCTTCGGGGTGGCCGCAGTGAAAAGGTCCAGGCGACTGTTTATCAAAAACACAGGGCTATGCTAAATTGAAAGATGATGTATATGGCCTGACACCTGCCCGGTGCTGGAAGGTTAAGTGGAGATGTTAGCTTCGGCGAAGCATTCAAATGAAGCCCCAGTAAACGGCGGCCGTAACTATAACGGTCCTAAGGTAGCGAAATTCCTTGTCGGGTAAGTTCCGACCTGCACGAATGGTGCAACGATCTGGACACTGTCTCAGCCATGAGCTCGGTGAAATTGTAGTATCGGTGAAGATGCCGATTACCCGCTGTGGGACGAAAAGACCCCGTGCACCTTTACTATAGCTTAGTATTGGTTTTGGATAAGTAATGTGTAGGATAGGTGGGAGACTTTGAAGTGGCGTCGCTAGGCGTTGTGGAGTCATTGTTGAAATACCACCCTTTGCTTATCTAGAGTCTAACCTTCTTTTGAAGGGACAGTGCTTGGTGGGTAGTTTGACTGGGGTGGTCGCCTCCAAAAGAGTAACGGAGGCTTCTAAAGGTTCCCTCAGCACGGTTGGTAATCGTGCGTAGAGTGCAATGGCATAAGGGAGCTTGACTGAGAGACCTACAAGTCGATCAGGTACGAAAGTAGAGCATAGTGATCCGGTGGTTCCGTATGGAAGGGCCATCGCTCAAAGGATAAAAGGTACGCCGGGGATAACAGGCTGATCTCCCCCAAGAGCTCATATCGACGGGGGGGTTTGGCACCTCGATGTCGGCTCGTCACATCCTGGGGCTGGAGAAGGTCCCAAGGGTTGGGCTGTTCGCCCATTAAAGTGGCACGCGAGCTGGGTTCAGAACGTCGTGAGACAGTTCGGTCTCTATCTACAGTGGGCGTTAGAAATTTGAGTGGATCTGACTCTAGTACGAGAGGACCGAGTTGGACTAACCTCTGGTGTATCAGTTGTTCCGCCAGGAGCATTGCTGAGTAGCTACGTTGGGAAGGGATAAGCGCTGAAAGCATATAAGCGCGAAACCCACCACAAGATGAGATTTCTTTAAAGGGTCGTGGAAGATTACCACGTTGATAGGCTATAGGTGTAAAGGCAGTAATGTCATAGCCAAGTAGTACTAATAACCCATAGGCTTATTGTACGCCTGTTTTTTTATAAGTTATACAATACATTATATTCATGATTTTTGTTTCAATATGTTAAGATATTTGTTTATCCAAAGAGATAAACGCTGTATGCTAAAGGATTAAAATCTAATAGCGAGCAGCTATAACTTAAGGTGGTTATAGCGATGGGGCTCACCTCTTACCATTCCGAACAGAGAAGTTAAGCCCATTAGCGCCGATGGTACTGCATTTGTGGGAGAGTAGGTCGTTGCCTTTTTTAATCCTCAACAAGAAATTGTTGAGGATTTTTTTTGTTATAAACTTAAATGAAAATATAAACTACAAGGCTCTTTGTATGAGTAGGTTATGGTTTTTGAAGACAAAGTCTAACTTAGGTTATATATTTTGATTGCTTTTTTTATTTACTTCAAGCTAAGTTGGGATTAGGTCAAAATAGTAGTGAGATTTAGGTCTAGGTAAAATATTAGTTAGTCTAAAAAGGAAGAACTTTATATTTGTTAATCCTCTGAACTGCATTCTTATTACTTTTATTTTTGCATTGACATATTCTGCGGATGCATTTGTACTTCTGTTAGTTCATTACCATTCCCTAATCATATTTACAACAAGCAGATAAGTTTTGATATGTTTTTTTACTTCCTATAATTTTATCGGTATCATAACTAGAAGGTATAATGGCGTTATGTATTGATATAGCATTTATTTCAGTATCATCAAAAGAGACATCTATTTTCTTTTTATCAACATTCTGAACAACACTTTCGACACCTTATAATTTATTTTCTACTTTTTCGATTGCTCTTTTATACATACCATAATTCTCTCTTACTCCAAAAGAAATATTTGTATTTGCCATTTGTTTAGAAGTTTCTGTTTTTTACTATTTCTGTTGTTTTTTTATCATCGTTTTACAACTTACTAAACTAATTGTAGTTATAATGGCTAAACTTAAAATCGTTATTTTTATTGTATGAAATTATTAATTAGTCTATTATTTGTTTTACTTCTCCGCAAGTAAGCATTTTACTTCCAAAATATGGATTGATTATTTTCTCTTCTTTACTCAACCAATAAGCGCCTTTGTTATTATCTCCCATTGGGCAAAATTGACGATACACTCTTTCGTTTATTCCAAATACTTCAACTGCTTCTGTTAAATGTGAAGAAAGGTTTTTAAAATATTTTCTTTGTTCTTCAATTGTGTAGGTGTTTGAAATTGAAGTAGCGACTGTTTTTATTTCTTTTTCAATTGATACCCAATGCTTATGAACTTCTTTATTTTTTAATAACGTCTTATCTACTTTATATAAATCATTCAATACTTGTTTTGATTCAGCTTTGGAGCTGTTTAGATCGTCTTTTACCAAAGCATTTTTCAATATTATATAATCATTAAAGACTGCTTTTAATTGATTCTGAAATTCTTCAGGTACTTTTATTCTTGTGTTTTTATCTAAAGGTTCTGTTTTTTCTGATGGATTCATTTCCATTCCAAGATGTCCTTCATGCCCCGTCATTACTTTGCCTCCTTTTTTATTCATCATCGATTTTTTGCCTTGTAATTGAGCAGCAGCATCTACTGTAAAGGTACCGTTGGTTACAATTTCATCTCCATTATTTAAACCTTCCATAACCTGATAATTATCTCCAAATTGGTTCCCTAATGTAATTTCTTGCATTTGAAAAACAGGTTCATTTGCATTCGATTTTAGATACACAACAGAGCGTTTTCCTGTCCATAAAATTGCAGAAGTAGGTATGGATAAAACTTGCTTTTTAATTGAAGAATCAACTCCTTTAATTTTACCTTCTACAAACATGCCTGGTTTAAAAAGTTCGTTTTTATTATTTAATACGACTCTTAATTTTACAGTTCTTGTTTTGGTATTTAAAATAGGATCAATAAAATCGACCTTTCCTTTGAATGTTTTATCTGGATAGGCATTTGTATTGATTACGATATCTTGTCCTTTTTTAAATTGACTAATTTGATTTTCATAGACATCAAAATTTGCCCAAACAGTATTTAAATTAGATACTTTAAATATCGGTTTTCCATCCATAATATGAGAACCTACATTTATAGCGATTTCGGTAACTACTCCAGAAACATGCGAGTAAATGGTGAAACTATTTTTTACTTGTCCGGTTTGTTCCACTTCCTCTAATTGTTTACCATGGATCATCCAATTTTTAAACTTGTTTTTAACGGCATTATACAATTGTGGTTGCGATGCTTTTAATTTATAAGCTGTAATTAATTCTTGCTGTGCTGCAATCAATTCAGGTGAATAAATTTGAGCAACTGCTTGTCCTTTTTTAACACGTTCTCCTAAAGAATTTACAAACAATTTTTCTACCCGACCATTAAAATGGGCAGGCATTGTTGCTGTTTCATCCTCATTCTCGGTAATTTTTCCTGATAAAATAAAACCTGAATTTTCATTAGAAACACTTTCTCCTACTATTGATGTTTGAATATTGGCCAAAGCCATCGCGTTTTTAGAAAGCTTAAATTGATCTGCTAATAATCCTTCTTCACTGCTTGCAGCAGGAATTAAATCCATTCCGCAAATAGGGCAGTCTCCAGCCTCTGGTTGCATAATTTGAGGATGCATGGAGCAAGTCCACATTTGATTTGTTTCTGTAGCTTCATTATGTTTGTGCACTGTCTCTGTAGATGTAGTGTTTCCTCCAAAAAACATCCAACCTAAAAGTAAACCAACAGCTAACACTGCTATATAAATGATATATTTTTTCATAATTTTATATTTTAATATTTTTTAAACGTAAGGCATTTGCAATTACAGAAACCGAACTAAAACTCATGGCTAAAGCTGCAATCATTGGTGATAATAAAATACCGAAAAATGGAAACAAAACACCTGCTGCAATTGGTATTCCAATAGTGTTATAAAACAAGGCGAAAAACAAGTTTTGTTTGATGTTTTTCATAACCGCTTCACTTAAATGTTGTGCTTTTACAATACCATGTAAATCACCTTTAACCAAAGTAATCATTGCACTTTCAATGGCTACATCTGTTCCTGTTCCCATAGCTATACCAACATCACTTTTTGCCAATGCTGGTGCGTCATTAATTCCGTCTCCGGCCATCGCAACTACTTTTCCTTGTTCTTGTAATTTGGTTACTTCTTGTAATTTGTTTTCTGGTAACATACTTGCTTTAAAATCGGCAAGATGAAGTTCTGACGCTACTGCTTGTGCCGTATCGAAATTATCACCAGTAAGCATGATTACTTCAACACCTCTATCTTGAAGCGCTTTAATTGCTTTTGCACTTGTTGCTTTTATTTTATCACCAATAACCACATAACCAACAACTTTTTTATCTACTGATAAATAAGAAACCGTTTTACCTTGTTTTTGATAGGTTTTAGCTTCTTCTTCCATTTTAAAAGTGATTTCCGCATTGGCATAAACCATCATTTTAGGGTTTCCTAAGGCTACTTTTTTACTGCTAATAGTGGCTTCAACACCTTTTCCTGTAATGGCACTAAATTCTTCCGATTTTAGAATTTCAGTATTTTGGGTTTTACCATATTTTACAGTAGCTTCCGCTAAAGGATGCTCGCTATTAGAATTTAAAGACACAATATATTGCAGCACTTCTTTATCACTTAAAACGTTATTAAATGCAGCTGCTTTTTCTACTGTTGGTTTTCCTTCGGTAATAGTTCCTGTTTTATCAATAATTAAGGTGTCTACTTTTGCCATTCTTTCTAGTGCTTCTGCATTTTTAACCAATACACCATTTTGTGCGCCTTTACCAACACCAACCATTATAGACATTGGCGTTGCTAAACCCAATGCACAAGGACAGGCAATAATTAATACGGCAATAGCATTTACAAATGCATACACATAAACAGGTTCTGGTCCCCAAATAGCCCAAACTCCAAAAGTGATTACAGAAATAAAAACCACAACTGGTACAAAATAACCAGAGACTTTATCTGCTAAATTCTGAATGGGTGCACGACTTCTACTTGCATCATTTACCATTTTAATAATTTGAGAGAGTAGGGTGTCGCTACCAATTTTCTCTGCTTTCATTAAAAAAACTTGATTTCCATTAATGGTTCCGCCACTTACTTTATCGCCTACTGAGCGATCTACAGGAATCGGTTCTCCAGAAATCATAGATTCGTCGATAGTGGTATTTCCTTCAGTTATAATTCCATCTACAGGAATTTTATCTCCTGGTTTTACTTTTAGAATATCGTGTAATTCAATTTTATCAATACTGACTGCTACATCTTCTCCATCTACTATTTTTATCGCCTTATTAGGCGCTAGTTTTAGCAATTCTTTTACTGCTGAATTTGTTTTGCTATGCGCACGCGCTTCTAATAATTGACCTAAAAGCACCAATGTTAAAATAACCGTTGCTGCTTCAAAATAAACATGTACAGCACCTGATTCTGTTTTAAATTGCTCAGGAAAAACATCAGGAAAGAACATACCGAATACCGAAAATAACCAAGATACACCTGCACCAATTCCGATAAGTGTAAACATATTCAGGTTCCAAGTTTTGATACTTCTGTAAGCACGTTCAAAAAACATCCAAGTGGCATAAAAAACCACAGGAATAGACAATGCAAACTGAATCCAATTCCATTGTTTTTGCTCTAAAATAGTGTATAATGGATTGTTCGGAATCATTTCACTCATTGCAATAAAAAATATTGGTAATGTGAATGCCACTGCAATCCAAAACTTTTTTAAGAGCCTTTTGTAGGTTTTATCTTCCACTGAAATATCTGGCTGCATTGGCACTAAATCCATTCCGCAAATAGGACAAGAACCTGCTTCATCTTTTACAATTTCTGGGTGCATTGGGCAAGTCCATTGTTCTGCTGTGTTAATGGATAAATTTTGCTCTTCAACTAAATCCATTCCACAAACAGGACAATCTCCCGCTTTGTCATACGTTTTATCGTCTTCGCAATGCATCGGACAATAAAATACACCGGTTCCTTTTCCTTTTGGAAGCTCTTTTTTAACCTCTTTAATATGATGATGCTCTTCTAACTTATGAATACGATACCTGTCACCATCCTTTTTTAACGCTTCTTGAAATTTTTCAATAGGAATATGAGATTCCATTTCTATGGTAGCTTCTGCTTTTTCTAAATTAACTGTAGCTTTAGAAACACCTTTTACTTTTGAAAGGATGTCTTCAACATGCCCGCGACAGCCATTACAAGTCATTCCGTGTATGTGATAGCTGTGTTTCATTCCGGTTTCTTCGGAAATGGAAATGTCCTTCTCGGTATGTTTATGATCTCCTAATTTATGAATGCTATACCTGTCACCATCCTTTTTTAATGCGTCTTGAAAGGTTTCCAAAGAAACATGAGATTCCATTTCTATAGTCGCTTCTGCTTTGTCTAAATCTACTGCAACTTTAGAAACACCTTTTACTTTAGAAAGTGTTTTTTCAACGTGTCCACGACAACCGTTACAAGTCATTCCGTGTATGTGATATGTATGTTTCATTTTATCTGATTTTTATACATCAAAATTAAACAGATGTTATTTGTTTTGTTTTCACAATTCTGATTCTTATTTATACAATTTGGTCTAAAGATTTTCTATCCCAATCTTGTAAATTTTTATAGTCTGACATAGACATTCCTGTAATTGCTTTAAATTGTCTTGCCAAATGACTGCTTGTTTTATAATTTAAGGTATATGCTATTTCAGAAAAATTTAATTGCCCTAGCTGTATAAGTTCTTTTACTTTTTCAATTTTTAAGTTGATGGTATATTTTTCTAGTGTAATACCTTCAGACTTGCTAAAAAGTTTGCTTATAGCCGTTTCCGTTTTATTAAATTTTTTTCCTAAAGTTTTAAATAAATCGTCAGTTTTTGCTAATTCAATTTTATGAATAAGCATTACTTTTATTTGTTCTACCAAAGTTTCTGTTTCGTTTTTAATAATTTCAAAACCGATATTTATGAGTGCATTATTTAAATCTTGGCGATTACTATTTATTCCTTTTATGGCCATTACTTTACCTAATTCTACAGATTCAACCGTATAATTTTCAGCAATAAAAATGGATAAAACTGAAGAGATACAACGATTACATACCATATTTTTTATATAAATAGTTTCTTTCATTTTTAGAGACTGTCCTTTAATTTAGTTATCCATTTAACGATGGTCGTTTTATCTTCTTCTGAAAATTTTGCTTTTTTATGAATCAAAGTATACGATTCTAAAGGCATTTTATCACTTTCTATTTGTTTGATTATTGATCGTAATTTACTTCCTTTTCTTCGGTTTGATAAAACATCCCATTCACTAAAGTTTAACTCTGACTTTCCTTCTTTAACATGATCTTCTAAAAACCAAGCAATAGGTTGTATTTTATTGTACCAAGGATATGCCGTATTGTTACTATGACAATCATAACAAGATATTTGCAACTTACTTTTAAGAACATTAGGCACATTATTAACCAGCATAAAATCGGTTATTGGTACAACGTTACTTTGGTTACGTTCTGTGGATATAAATTGTATACCCACAAAAACGACCAATACAATAATTGCTATGATTTTAACAATTTTCATTTAGTTAATCTCTTTTTGCAATTTTCCGCAGTTTAGCATTTTGCTTCCGTAGTAAGGATTTTTAATGTCTTTACTCATACTTAACCAAGCAGAACCTTTATCGTACATTGGGCAAAATTGCTCATATAAAGTGTTTGCTGTTCCTGTAATAGCAACCATATCTGTAACATCTTTACTCAATATTTTAAAATGTTCTCTTTGGTGTGCCATTGGGCTTTCAGAAATATGTTCTGCATGTTCCGCAGCATCTTCAATAATTTCATTTAATTCTTCTTGTTCTGCATCTGTGTATTTAGAAATATCTAAACCTTTTAGACTTTTTACTAATGTTGCTCCTAATTCTTTTGCTTTTGCATTATCATCTGCCACTAAAGCATCTTTTAGATTGAAGTAACCTTTTAGTACCATTTCTGAATTCCCATTTTGATCACTACTCATCACCATTCCTTTCTTTTCACTATCGTGATGACCATCATTCGCGTCATGATTCATTTCTGAATGCTTTTCTGTTTTAGCCTGCTCTTTCTTACCGTCTTTGCAAGACATTACTATTAAGCTTAAAATGGCCATTGCCAAAATTGTTGTTAATTTTAAATGTTTCATTTTTTATTTATTTAAATGTTATTATTAATTGTTTTTCTATGTTAAAATCTTACAGATAAACCACCTCCAGCACCATAACGGTTATCGTAACTTGCCATTAGTGATACGTTTCTAGAAAGCATATATTCTGCTCCTGCACTCCATACAGTTTCTGAAGTAAAGTCTTTATTTATAGGTAAATCATTTACGATACCTAAATCTATCTGATATTCATAATAGCCAAAAACAGATAATTTAGGGAATAGCATTATACTTCTTCCTAAGCCAATTCTGGGTCTTAATTCATTATCAATACGGGCATCAAGGTTGAATAAGTAAGGTGTTAAATACCGAATACCAACTACTGCGGTTGTTTTAAAATCACCCAAACTTTCTGGTGTTTCATTTTCTATATTAACACCCCCAAAGATTCTTAGATAATCATGTAAATAGCGCTCGTAGGTAAATTCTCCTTCTATGTTTTTGTTCCAGCCATATTCAAAAGAAGCATTAAACTGATTTCTAATATTTGAAGTAACGAGATTAAAACCTGTTGTATGTGAGGCAACATCTACCATTCCCCAAGAATACCATTTATCTGTTTCTGCAATAATTTTAGAAGCTGGGAATTCATCCATTCTTGGGTCTCTTGGTGTATCATATGATACGACTCGTGCCATACCACCCATCATATGATATAAAATATGACAATGAAAAAACCAGTCTCCATTTTCATCTCCCTTATTTCCATAAAACTCTAAGGTTACTTTTTGCATTGGTGGAACATTGACTGTATGCTTTAAAGGTGAATACGCTCCATTTTTATTCAGTACTCTAAAGAAGTGACCATGTAAATGCATCGGATGATGCATCATGGTTAAATTATTAAAAGTAATTCTAGTTACTTGGTTGGCTTTTATTTTAATATTATCCGCTTCAGAAAGTGGTACGCCATTCATACTCCATATATAGCGATTCATATTTCCTGTAAGGTTTAACAAGATATCATTGACAGGTACAGAAGTGTCATACGTTGTTTTTTCTGGTGATTTTAAGTAATCGTAACTATACTCAGAAAACATGTTCATGCCTTCCATTCCTTGCGTGGAACCATCACTCTTCATGTTCATTTCCTTCATTTTAGAATGATCCATTTGCATAGTTTCACTCTTCATATTCATTCCATCCATTTTAGAAGTATTCATGCTTGCCATAGAATCCTCTTTCTTTTCAGAATGATTCATATCCATACCTTGCATATTCTTCATCTGCATTCCGTATTCCTCCTTTATTTTAAAACGCTCATCTTTTTTAGGTTGAAACTTTAAAGAGTGCGCTCCCATTTTCATATCCATTTTCGCCATTTTTTGCATCATTCCAATCTTATCTGGTTTTGGAATATTCATGGCAGGTAACACTTTTCCGTTTCCTATAAAAGCAGAAGCAGTGCCAGAACCGTCTTGTGCCGTAATTTTAAATTCTATTTTCCCTTCTTTGGGAATCGTAACAATAAAATCGTACGCTTCAGCAATTGCGATAAAAGTTTTGTTCTTTTTAACAGGAACAACATCTAGACCATCAGCAGAAATTAACAATGGTTCCTCACCACCAAAAGTCATCCAAAAAGATGTAGAAGCACCTCCATCAATGATTCTCAATCGTACTTTTTCTCCAGCTTTAAATTCTGGATACTCGATACTTTGTTCTCCATTGATAAGAAATGCAGGATAATATATATCGGCTATATCTGCACCTTCCATTCGTTGTCTCCAAAAATTTAATTGTGCTCCAAAAGCGCCACGAGCAATAACCTTATTTAAGGGTGTAGCTGTTCCTTTTTTAATATTGTACCACTCATTTCCTCGCTTTAAATTACGAAGCACATTCATTGGTTTTTCATTGGTCCAGTCAGACAACATTAAGACTAATTCTTTATCATAATCTAAAGTCTGTACTTTGGGTTTTATTACAATAGAACCAAATACACCACTTTGTTCTTGTAACATAGTGTGCGAATGGTACCAATAAGTTCCAGATTGTTTTATAGGAAACTCATACTTCTGTGTATGTCCAGGCTCAATTGGGGGTGTTGTTAAATAAGGAACGCCATCGTAAAAATTAGGTAATAAAAGTCCATGCCAATGCACAGAAGTTTCTACATCCATTTCATTTTTCACATAGATAACAGCATATTCGCCTTCCGTAAACTCTAAAGTAGGACCTGGGATTGTCCCGTTTACGGTCATTCCCATAACTTCTTTTCCTGCTTTATTAACAGTAGCTTTACGTAATGTAATTGTGTGCTCTCTAACAGGAAGATGATTTATATTCCTCTCGTGCGTCAATTCTTTTTGTGCAAAAACACCTGTTGTTAAAGCTATTAAAAAGAGTAATATTATATTAGCTTTCATATTATTTTGTTATTAAATAGTTAATAATTGTAGATTGAACGTAATAAGATTTCACCGAGTCAATTAGATTAATTTGAAACTTTAATTGCAATTCCTGAATATCTAAAACATCATTAAAATCAATCGTTCCTGTTTCATAACTTCTAATTAAAATGTCTTCTGCATCTTTGGCTTGTTGTAGATTTTTAACTTGCGTATTATAACTAATTCTTGCAGAAACTCGGTCGTTTACAGCCTTGTCTAAAAGCGTTTCTAAGGTATTTAAACGCTCTTGTTTTTGAGCTTCAATCTCTTGTTGCTGAAACTCGTTTTGCTTTGTTTGTGATTTATATTTCTTATTAAAAATTGGAATAGAAACCGAAAGCATTGGCATTACAATATCCTTTCCGTTATCACTAAAACTCATGTCTGGTCTTTTATCAACATTGATATAATCTAATCCAAAACCAATTAAAGGACTGCTTTCTTTTTGATTTAATAATTCTGATTTTTCTACAGATTGATACAGTTTATCATATTTTAACAATTCAGGATGTAATGCTAAGTTTTTAGTGTTTATTTCAAAATCTTCCGAAGGTAAATTCAATTCATTTACTATGGAAACCGCAATCTCTTTATCACGATTTAAAAACTTGTTAAAATTTGTTTGTTCTGCAAGAAATTGTTGGCCTAATACTTCTAATAATTGTTGCATTTCATTCTGTCTCATTTGTAAACGCAAGACATCTACAGCAGATGCTTTGCCAACTTCAACAGAAGTTAACGCTAATGTTTCATAGGTATCTAATAGTTTTATATTTTTAACTAAAACAGTTTGTTTTGCTTTATTAGCATACAGATTGTAATAGGATTGCGAAACCGAAGCCATCAATTTTCTTTTAGCAATAACAATGTCTTCATATTTTGCATCTGCCAATGCATTTACATAATTTTCTCTAGCTGAAATATTACCAAACCAAGGCAACATTTGTTTAGCAGATACCTTAAAACGCTGTGCTCCAGTTCGGGTTTCTGGTTCACTTATAAAATAACCAACAGCAAATTCTGTGTTAGGCAAGGTGTTTACTTCATTCACTTTTTCGGAAGCAATGCTATATTGCAGCTCGAATTTTTGAATTTCAGGGTTGTTTTCTAAAGCCACGTTAATGTAGTTTTCTAGCTCTTGTGCACTTGTAAAAAGACTCAAGAAGCAAAAACAAAGAAACAAGACTGCTTTCTGTACGATATGATTTTTATAGTTTTTCATTGTATATTTTTATATCTATTTTCTAAGCTCTTTTCTCCCTAATCTTTTCAACTTAATTTCCTCTCTCCAACTATATAAAACCGGAACGATAAAGTAGGAGGTAATGTCAATTACCATTCCTCCAAAGATTGGAATTGCCATCGGAATCATAATATCACTTCCTTTTCCTGTGGATGTTAAAACAGGTAATAATGCCAAAATAGTAGTTACAGTTGTCATTAAACACGGACGAATACGTTTCTTAGCAGCCTCTAAAGCAGCAGCTCTAATACTCATTTTATCTGATGGTTTTTCACGATCAAAAGTTTGCGTTAAATAGGTTGCCATGACAACTCCGTCATCTGTTGCAATACCAAATAAGGCAATAAAACCAACCCAAACAGCCACACTTAAATTGATGGTTTTCATATTGAAAAGATCTCGCATATTCTCGCCAAAGAAGCTAAAATTGAAAAACCAATCTTGTCCGTACAACCAAATCATAATAAAACCACCTGCAAATGCAACTGCAATTCCGGTAAATACCATTAACGAAGTGGTTACCGATTTAAACTGAAAATACAGTATCAAGAAAATAATAGCCAATGCTAAAGGCACAACAACTGCTAGTGTTTTTTCTGCTCGCAATTGGTTCTCATAAGTTCCCGTGAATTTATAACTGATGCCTTTAGGAACCGTTAATTCTCCGGAGTCTATTTTCTCTTGAAACAAGGCTTGCGCATTTTCTACCACATCTACTTCTGCAAAACCATCTATTTTATCAAACAAAACATAACCCACTAAAAAAGTATCTTCACTTTTAATCACTTGCGGACCTTGTTCATATTTAATAGTCGCTAATTCACTTAAAGGAACAGGATTTCCTTTTTCAACAGGAATATAAATGTCTTTAATATCTTCTGGATTGCCACGTAATTCTCTAGGATAACGTACGCGAACGCCGTAACGTTCTCGGCCTTCAACCGTTTGAGTTAAAGCCATACCACCAATAGCAACTTTTAAAACACTTTGTACATCCTCTATAGAAATGCCATAGCGTGCTATTTTTTCTCTATCAATATCAATTAATAAATAAGGTTTCCCAACAATTCTATCCGCAAAAACAGCTTCTACTTTAACACCTTCAGCTTGTTTTAAAAGACTTTCTAATTGCAACCCAAAAGCTTCAATTTGTTTTAAATCTTGTCCTTTTACTTTAATTCCCATGGGCGCACGCATACCAGTTTGTAGCATAACTAATCGCGTTTCTATGGGTTGTAATTTTGGAGCAGAGGTAACACCGGGTAACTTGGTAACTTTAATGATTTCTTTCCAAATATCATCTGGACTTTTAATTTCTGGTCGCCAGTTTCTAAAGAATTCTCCGTCGTTGTCTTCTATTAATTGAGCGCTTTCAACGGATGTTCCTGAAGTAATAAAACGTTTTGATTTGTTATTATTAGCAGGATTATGAGATTCCTCGTCGCTCGTTCCTCGCTCTGTCGGAATGACATTCGTTTTTAACTCAAACAAACCATCAGCATTCACTTTATAACGTTGTCTTTTTCCTTCGGAATTACGCATATATTCCGGTTTATACTGAATCATGTTTTCGTACATCGACAAAGGAGCAGGATCTAAAGAAGATTCTGTTCTACCAGCTTTACCAACCACTGTTTCAATTTCTGGAATGGTCGCAACCGCCATATCCAATTGCTGCAACACACGTTTATTTTCTTCAACTCCAGCATGCGGAAGAGAAGTAGGCATTAGTAGAAAAGAGCCTTCATTTAAAGAAGGCATAAATTCTTTTCCTGTGTTGTTCATAATCCAAAACCCAGAAATAAGAACCGTTATCGGAACCATTAAAAACAACATCTTATTCGCTAAAGCCCATTGTAAAATTCGACCGTAATATTTTCTAAAAACTGAGAATATTCCTAAAATTCCGAAGCAAATAATAGACACAAAAATTAAGTTTATAAAAATACTACGATTAAAACCTAAAGGTCTCCAATATTCTGCCAATAGAAATACAATGGCAATTGATGAGATAATGATATTAAGAAGATTTACTTTTTTAGCATCTAGCTTTCCTAAAACACCTAATAAGGCAGAAATTCCAAAAGCGATTACTATAAGACCTAAATAATGACCGCTTATCACAATTACAATTCCTGCAAGAATTAAAGCAGTACTTATAATGTGTTTAAACGAGTTTTTTAGCGTTGTTTTACGGAATAAAAAAGCTGCTAAAGGCGGAATGATAAACAAAGCAATCACCAATGATGCTGACAACGCCATCGTTTTTGTAAACGCTAAAGGTCTAAACAATTTACCTTCTGCACCAATCATTGTAAATACAGGCACAAAACTGATAATAGTTGTTAAAACAGCAGTTAAAATAGCACCAGAAACTTCTGCAGTAGCGTTGTAAATAACTTCGTTTACGGATAGTTTGTTGTTATGAGATTCCTCGTCGCTCGTGCCTTGCTCTGTCGGAATGACATTATCGCGTCCATTTTTACCTTCCTCTTTTACCTTTTCACTCTTCACTTTCCACTTTTCACTTTCCTCATCGAGATGGCGAATCATGTTTTCGGCGAGTATGACGCCAACATCAACCATGGTTCCAATAGCGATGGCAATACCAGATAATGCCACAATATTGGCATCCACATTAAAGAGTTTCATGGTAATAAATACCATTAAAATAGCCACAGGTAACAAGCCAGAAATTAAAAGTGATGCTCTTAAGTTAAAGACCATCACAATAATGACCAAAATGGTAATTAATATTTCAAGAGTCAATGCTTCACTAAGGGTGTCTAAAGTTTCTACAATCAGTTCGGAACGATCATAAAAAGGAACGATTGTTAATTGTGATGTACGTCCATCTGCTAAAACTTTAGAAGGTAAACCACCTTTTAATTCTTCTATTTGGGCTTTTACATTCGTAATCACTTCCATAGGGTTTGCGCCATATCTTGCCACTACAACACCACCAACAACTTCTGCGCCTTCTTTGTCTATTATCCCGCGTCTAGCGGCAGGCCCTAAAGAAACTTTAGCAATGTCTTTAATTTTAATGGCCGTAAAATCTTTAGAGGTTACGACTGCATTTTCAATATCTTCAATCGATTTTACATAGCCTAAACCACGGACTAAATATTCAACTTTATTAATTTCTAAAGTCTGTGCACCAATATCTTTATTGCTTTCTTTAACCGCTTTTACAACTTGACTTAATCCAATGTTGTATTGGCGCATCAATTCTGGGTTGACATCAATTTGATATTCTTGCACATAACCACCAATAGAAGCAACTTCGGATACACCACTTGCAGAAGACAAACCATATTTTACATAGTAATCTTGTATGCTGCGTAATTCTTGTAAATCCCAACCACCAGTTACGTTTCCGTCTTTATCTCTACCTTCTAAAGTGTACCAATAAATCTGTCCTAAACCTGTAGCATCTGGTCCTAAAGCAGGATTTATTCCTTCTGGTAATAAATTACTCGGTAAGGAGTTTAGTTTTTCTAAAATTCGGCTTCTGCTCCAGTAAAACTCAATGTCTTCTTCAAAAATGATATAAATACTAGAGAAGCCAAACATCGATGAACTACGAATGGTTTTTACTCCAGGAATACCAAGTAAAGTGGTTGTTAAAGGATAGGTAATTTGGTCTTCAATATCTTGTGGAGAACGACCATCCCACTTTGTGAATACAATTTGTTGGTTTTCGCCAATATCTGGAATGGCATCTACAGCTACGGGATTGCTTGGTAAAAAGCCAGTATCCCAATTAAAAGGAGCGTTTACAGTTCCCCATCCAATAAAAAGGACCAATAATAAAACCGATACGATTTTATTTTCTATTAAAAATTTAATAATCTTATTTAGCATAAAGCCTGATATTTAAAACAATTAGAAAGTGATGTTAGAAAAACATCGAATACAGCGACATCATCCTAATGAAATAAATCATAGGATAATACAGTCTATTGTTAAAAAAATCAGATTAAATAGGTCTCGTCAAGCTTAAAGAGTTGCTTGTCTATGAGAGGTGGTTGATACGCTTCGTAAGAAGAATTAGTATGGTCTAAACCTTCAAAAAGGTTGATATACGTGTAAACAAATGAAGCTATAAAAAATTGTTGTTCAAAAGAAATAGCATCTACTTGTAGCTGTAACTCGTCTTGACCATCAACAACTAATTCTTTATCGCTACAACAATTCTTTTCTGTAATCTTACAATCTTTGGTGGCTGGCTTTTGCATTTCCATGCCGCAACCTTCTGCTTTATGAAACATAGCAGTCTCTACTAAAGAATCTCCACAATAATGCATGTTCAATGTGAAAGACGTTGTAGAGCATAGCACTACAATAGCCATAACAAAAGACATTATTTTATGGGATACTTGTTTCATAAGTTGTATAAAGGTAATAAATTTTAACCTTTCATTATTATGTTTAACAGAACTTTAAATGATATTATAAAAAAATCCCGAAACTCATGTCTCGGGATTTTAGTTTTAGAAGTATGTTGTTTTATTTAGTAAAAGGCACTGCAACTCTAGCTGTTCCCCAACCTAAATGCATGTTTATTGCACCATCAGCTTCATCAAAAACGATAGAAAAAGCATCTAAGCTATCTCCAGTTGTTACTGGTACAGATAATCTTGCAACATCGTTTTCTTCCTTATAAAAGTAAGAACCCCAAACATTTAAATCTTTACTGATAATAGCAGTCCATTCCTTTTCATTCGGAATTAAGTAAAATGTATAAGTTCCAGTTTTAATAGTAGTATCACCAAATTTCATGTCTGTAAATAATGTAAGTTCGGCAGCTTCGTTAGCTCCAGTACGCCATACTTCTCCATTTGGAGCAAGTGCACTTAGTTCTCTATCTTTTAATTGCGGACGACTGTAAACTATTTTAATTAGCTTGTTGGCATCTTTGTAAGATGTTGGAAATGCAGCAGCATCCATTGGGCTTTTGTCTAATTTACTGAATTTTTGAGCATTTACGCCTGTAGATAAAAGCATTAAGAATGCAAATGTGATTGTTGTTAATAAAGTTGTTTTTTTCATAATTGAAGATTCTATTATTTTTAATGGTTTAAAGTTAAGCTTAAAAGCGCTTATATTAATGTAAAGTCGGTTTGTAAAGTTAAAGTTTACAGAATTTTTAATATTTTTTTAGTTGAAATTTTATCGTAAATCCCTTTTCTTACTAAAAAAATGTACTTTTATATTTAAATTGATAAAATGAAACTTTTACATTTCGGGCGTGATTTTAAACCAGACGAACAAATTATTTTAAGAGATTACCTTGCTATCGAGCGTACACGCTTAGCAAACGAGCGTACCTTATTATCCTACATTCGCTCGTCCCTTTATTTGCTTTTAGGAAGTCTTGCTATGTACGAAATAAAAGAATTTCCAAACTTTAGATATCTTACTATTATAGGTTTAGTTTTTAGTGCATTGTTTTTTGTGATAGGGATTTATCGATTTTCATTACTTAAAAGAAGTTTGAAACGTTTGCATTATATGTCGGAAAATAATGAAAGTAAATAGGTTTTATATGAATTTTAAATAAAAAAAGCTCCAGAGTTAACTGAAGCTTTTAGATTTATTTTAAAAGAAAATTAAAGTTTACTTACGCATCACTTTAACATTCATTTCTTCAACTTTTTTATCAGATAATAAAGAAGGTGCACCAAAAAGTAAATCTTCACTAGTTCCCGTTTTTGGGAAAGCCATCACTTCTCTAATCGACGCTTTTTTCTCTAAAATCATCATTAATCGGTCTACACCCCAAGCAATCCCGCCGTGTGGTGGAGCACCATAATGGAACGCTTTATACATGGTTCCAACACTTTTCATCATTTCGGCTTTATTGTAACCCATATTTTTATAGGTAGCTTCCAAAATTTCTGGTTTGTGCGCACGCACAGAGCCACCGCCAATTTCGTAACCGTTTAATATTAAATCGTATTGTTGCGCAATAATACTTCCTATTTCATCTTCATTACCATTCATGTGCTTGTCTATATCGTAAATCGCAGGCATGGAGAATGGGTTGTGTGTAAACGTCCAACGCCCTTCATCTGTTTTTTCAAACATTGGGAAATCTACAACCCAAGCAGGTCGTAATTCTTTCGGGTTAATTAAGCGTAACATGCTTCCCAATTCTTGTCTTACCGCATCTAAAGCTTTATTTGCTGTAGCATAATCTGCAGCCGAGAAGAACACAATATCTCCAACTTGTGCGTTTGTCTTTTTTATAATTCCAGCGGCAATATCTTCACCTAAAAATTTAATTATTGGTGATTGTAAATCATTTTCATTTACAATAATATAAGCCAATCCACCTAAGCCATGCTGTTGAGCAATACTAGTAAGTTTTTCAATTTGGCCTTTAGACAAACGTTTTTTACCCTGTTCTTCAGCCGAAACTTTTATGCATTTCACAATACCTCCTTCATCAATAGGTTTACTAAATACTTGGAAGCTTGTATCTTTTACAATATCTGTAATGTCTTGTAATTTCAACCCGAAGCGTAAATCAGGACGGTCGCAACCGTAAAAATCCATTGCTTCTTTATATGTAATTACTTCAAATGGTTTTAAAATCCATTTTTTACCGTAAATTTTCTTCACGATAGCGTTAAACATATTCGTGTTTAAATCGATAATTTGTTGCATGCTAGCATACGCCATTTCAATATCGAGTTGCGTAAATTCTGGTTGGCGATCACCACGAGAATCTTCGTCTCTAAAACAGCGTGCAATTTGAAAATATTTTTCGTAGCCACTAACCATTAGCATTTGCTTGAACTGCTGAGGAGCCTGTGGAAGTGTGTAAAATAAACCAGCTTGTTTACGAGTTGGTACAATAAATTCACGGGCACCTTCATCGGTTCCGGCACTTAAAATAGGCGTTTCAATTTCTAAAAAATCTTGATCGTCTAAAACGTCACGCATCATTTTAATCACTTTATGGCGATTAACGATTACACGACGAACATCATCGTTTCTGTGATCTAAATATTTATATTGAAAACGAACGTTTTCATTGGTTTTTGTTGCTCTTTTTATTTCAAAAGGAAGCGTTTTAGATAAGTTTAAAATATCTAGATCTGTCGCTTCTAATTCTATAGTTCCTGTTTTTAAAGACGCATTATAATCATCTTCTTTACGTTGAACAATAGTACCTGTAACGGTAATTACCGACTCGGGTTTTAGTTTTACTAATTCATCTAAATTCGCAAAAGATTCACGGCTTAAACGTACTTGAAAAATTTGTGTACTTGAATCGCGTAAATCAATAAACATTAATTCGCCATGATCACGAACACTAGAAACCCATCCAGAAAAGGTTACTTTTTCCGAAATGTTTTCTTCAGAAACATCCGAAATTACATGTGTTCGGTATTCGTCTTTTATAATTAAAGGGATTTCTGGTAAAACCTCTTCTTGTTTGGTTATTGGTTGTGGAGTATTATTGGTAGTTGGTTGCTCGCTATTTGTTCTTGTTTGTTCTAGAGCTGTTTCTCCAGAATCTTGAACTTGACTTAAAATACCTTCGCGAATTACTTTTCCAGAAGCACCTTTACCAATAATAGCAATAACTTTTCCAACTAAAATACCGGCTTTTCCTTGATTTCCAGATTTAATATCATTGGCAACAGCTTCATTTTCTGAAATTACTTTTGCAATGGCATCATGGATTTTTTCTTCGGAAATGGTATTGGTTTCAAAATAAGTTTTATAGTCGAATTTTGAATTTTCTAACAACGACTTAATAGCGTTTTGAGCTAATACAGATGTTATTTTATCATTTTTGAATAAACCGAAGATCTCTATAAAGTCTGAAATATTTTCAATACTTGTATAATCTTCAGCTTTAACATTATTAGTCAACGTTTTTGCAACGAACGATGGATCTTTCAATTCATTATTAATGGCAACAAAAGTTTCCGAACGTAAAGAATCGGCTGTAAAAAACTTAGCATCTTGCGGCAAAACACCTCCTTTTATCAAAATAGATTCTACAGCAAAAGGTAATGTGCTTAAATCTACATCGATAGATTCTACTACATTTTTTATGCTTACAAAAGGTAAATCGGGCTCCGAGATAAAACGGTAATCCGCCTCGAATTCCTTTTTACGCATGGTTTTGGTTTGCTTTAAATCGGCATCCCAAAGTACGGTAGTTTGGTCGGGTCTAAATGCTTTATTTTCTATATAATAGTTAAGCTGTTTTTCAATTTCTTCCTTTAAAGCATCGACCATAAACTTAAACGAGTTCAAGTTTTTAATCTCTGTTCTTGGGTTTAATGCGTAACTCTGTTTTTTACGAAGTGATACAGAAACATCCGATTTAAATTCCCCTTTTTCAAGGTTAGCTTCACTTATTTTTAAATTCTGAACAATGCGTTGTATGTACTGCGCATAGGTTGATGCATCTTCAATATGGCGAATGCAAGGTTCTGTAACAATTTCAATAAGAGGTACACCAGCTTTATTGAAATCTACTAACGAAATTTTCTTCTCGTGTACTAGTTTTGCAGCATCTTCCTCAATATGAACTTGCGTTAAATTCACTGTAAATTGCGAGCCATCATTTCTAAAGCATGATACTTGTCCGTCAGGAATTACAGGGTTATGAAACTGTGTGATTTGTATGTTTTTCGGGTTGTCTGGATATTCGTAATGTTTTCTATCCCAAGAAATCACTTCGTTTTCAAACGAAGATTTTACAGCTTTCCCAAAGTAAATTGCTTTTGTAATTGCTTCTTTATTTATAGAAGGCAAAACGCCCATTTGCCCTGTGCATACGGAACAAATATTTTGATTAGGAGTATCGATTTCTTCATTAGGACAAGAACAAAATAATTTTGATTTTGTATTTAATCGTACATGAGTTTCTAGTCCGATTACTAACTCTAATTCGTGCTTTTTAAGAAGCTCGTTTAATTGCTCTAGTTCCATTATATCGTGTCTTTTAAGAAGTTAGCAAACTTCAAAACGAGTTCGTCATTATGTTTTGCTGCCGTAATTTGTAAACCTGTTGCTGTGCCTTGAGGAACCGTTAAAGTCGGTAATTGACCTAAACTAAAACCTACGGTGTAAGCATCGGATAAATACATGGCGTGCGGATCCTTTAAACTATCACCAATTTTTGGTGGCGTATTTGGTGTAACAGGAGAAAGAATGATATCGACATCCTTAAAATCGTTTTCAAAATTAGTAGAAATGGTGTCGCGTAAGGCTAGACCTTTCAAATAAATTTCGTCTGAAAACCCTTGTGACAATACTTGGTTTCCACCAACTATACGACGTTTTGTTTCTTCAGAAAAATTTTCAGAACGTGTTACCGAATACGTTTCTTTTAAAGAATCTCCTTCAATACGGTTACCATAATTTGTACCATCTAACCTAGAAAGGTTGGATGCCGTTTCTGCCATGGCTAGCGTATAGTATGTTGAAACTAATGTTTCAGATTCAAAGAAATCTAAAGCTTTCACTTCAATACCTTTGGCTTTTATTTTTTCAATAGCTTGTAAAAAATCAGCTTTTATTTTAGGGTCAATCGCTTTGCTTTCAATAAAGTTTTTAAAATATCCTACGGTTTTAATGCCTTCGGAATTTAAAATTTGAGCCTGAGTTATTTCCGCGGAAGCGTAAGAGGTTTGATCTTTAATATCTTTACCACTCATTACGTTTAGCACAATACGGATATCTTCGATGGATTTTGCAATGGGTCCAACACAATCGGTAGACGATGCGTAGGCCATTAAACCGTAGCGTGAAATGCGGCCGTAACTTGGTTTTAAACCATATATATTATTGTAACCTGCGGGCTGGCGAACAGAACCTCCGGTATCTCCTCCAATTGAAAAAACGGTGTAATCTTTAGCCACATTTACTGCAGAACCACCACTAGAGCCACCACTTACTAAATCTGGGTTTATCGCGTTTTTTACAGCGCCAAAAATGGTATTTTCACTAGAGGACCCATGACCAAAACTATCGCAATTTTCTTTTACTAAAGGGATAGCTCTTGCATTCAATAAATTTTGAATGGCTGTTGCTGTGTATGCCGATTTGTAGTTTTTTAAAAGGTTAGAACTCGCTGTTGCTAACGTTCCTTGAACCATATAAACATCCTTAATTCCAAATGGAATACCTTCGAGCAAACCAATGGTTTCTCCGTTGGCAATTTTAACATCTACTTTAGAAGCTAAATCTAGCGCTATAGTATCCAACAAGGCATTAACCGTGTTATGTGTGTTCTGTTTTAATTGGGATAATTTGTCTTGTACTAATGCTGTACAAGTTATCTTTTTATCCACCAATTGTTGGTGAATTTTATGTATTTGAGAATCCATATTTATTCTTCTATCACTTTAGAAACTACTAAATATCCATTTTTTTCCTTCGGAAAGTTTTCGATAATGATTTGTTTTTCGAGTGCTGAACTTTCAATAACCACATCGTCTCTTAAATCGCTTACCAACACGCTATTATTATGATTATTATTAAAGGTGTTATTATTTGTTGGCTGTGCATTTTTAATCACATCAAATAATTTGTTGACAGCCTCGGAGGGTTGCGCACCTTTAATACTCGACAAAATGTCGACGGTCATAATTTTACTCATGTCTTAATTTTTTGTTACTAAGTGAAACTTATAAGCTAGCAAAATTACGAAAGTTTTTATTGGTGCGGAAGCTTATGTAATGTAAAGTTGTAATGCTGTTTTATTGATGAAATACCCTATGATAATGCAGGTAATTAGTGAAATTAGTGATAAATTTATATTGAAAAACGCTATTAGTTAAAAATGTGAAAGTGTTAATGTTTTTAATACTATATAAAACAATATGTATTGTGTTGTTTTAAGGGGGTTAAAAGTGAGTTTTTAGGCCTCTAGCAATCTCGTTTTTCGTTTTAAAACAATAAAAATAAGAACAGATAATACTCCAAAAACAGAAAATCCTATAAAAAGAGGTAAAACTGAGGTTTTTACAAAACTACCAATAAAATGTGCAATAGGTACAGCTAAAACTGTTGAGAAAAACCCATTAATTGCTGCTCCAATTCCTGCAATATGTCCAAGTGGTTGCATAGCTAATGCTCGTAAATTTCCAAACAAGAAACCAACCGCAAAAAACTGCAATGCTAAAAAAGAAATTAAAGTATAAATACTAGGGTTTTGTCCAGAAGAAAATAAAATAACGTACAAAATTGAAATAAAAGCATACGCAAGCGTAGAGTAGTAAGCAATTTTCATCATACCATATTTTTCAACTAATTGGCTGTTTAGAAAAGTAGCGAAACCTATTGAAATTGCTAGACTAGCAAAGATATATGGAAACATTTCTACTAAGTTATATTGCTCTTGGAAAATTTGTTGGGAGGTACTTAAATACACCATAAAAGATCCGGTTATAAAACCAGAAACTAAAGTAAAAGCTACAGCTTCTTTATATTTAAAGAATTCTTTTGCTCCGTTTATAAATAAATGCGAGGTGAATTTTAAGCGTTTTTCTTTTGGGAGCGTTTCAGGTTGGCGAAACCAGAACCAAACCATAATAGCTAATCCAAAAAGGAGGTTGAAATAAAATATAGCTTGCCAATTAAAAAGGTGAATTAAAAACTGCCCAAACATAGGAGCTATAACAGGAACTAAAATAAAAAACATGACTACAAACGATAATATTTTAGCCATATAATCTCCACTAAATTCATCACGAATCATGGAGGTGCTTAAACTTCTTGGGGATGAAAGCCCGATGCCTTGGAGTATACGACCAAAAAGCATCATTTCGTAATTTTTGGTGGTTACACATATAAGACTAGCAATAATGAAAACTAGAAAACCAACATAAACAATGGGTTTTCTGCCAAAACTATCGGAAATAGGACCAAAAATAAGCTGGCCAAATCCTATTCCTAAAAAAATCATGGTGATTAAAAGCTGATTGTTACTTGCGGTTGTTGCACCTAAGGATTCTCCAATTTCTGGTAAAGCTGGTAATAATGCATCAATCGATAGTGCCACAATAGACATTAAAGATGCCATTAAAGCCACAAATTCAAATTTTACCTTTTTGATGTTTTCCATCGCGCAAAGGTAAAATATTATAAATCTAGATATATTCAATTAACATTTATTAACGTTATATTATTATTGCTAAATTTGATTCGAATAAATTGATATAAATGAACATACAACCACTTTTAGATTACATAAAAAGTCTAATTGATTTAACACCAAAAGAGGAAGCTTTTTTGGAGTCTAAAGTAACTTATAGAAAATATTTAAAAGGGCAATATGTTATACAACAAGGCGATATTTGTAAGTATGAATGTTTTGTGATTTCTGGCTGTACAAAAACATTTTATTTAGATCAAGAAGGGCAAGAACACATGGTTATGTTCGCTATTGAAAATTGGTGGACTGCAGATATGGGAAGTTTTATATCCCAAACTCCTGCCGATTATAATGTGCAATGTCTTGAAAATACTGAGCTTATTTTGTTTGCTTATGATGAGTTGGAGGAATTGTATGCCGAAATTCCAAAATTAGAACGTTTGTTTAGGCAAATTGTTGAGCGTGCCTTTGTGGCTTCTCAAAAACGAATTGTTAGAAATTTTAGTCTCACCGCAAAAGAGCGCTACTTATATTTTAAAAGCCAATATACTCAAATAGAAGAGCGTATTCCGCAGTATTTGGTGGCATCATTTCTTGGTATAACGAAAGAGTTTTTGAGTAAAATTAAAAGTCAATTAGCCATAGAAAATTAGTTAAATCTTCATTTATATATCTGTGTTAATTCAATATTGAAGTTAAATGTTAATCTAGATTAACATGATTTGATAAACTACTTCAATTTTTAAGAATTAAAAGCATCGCATCTTTGTGGTGTAATAATTAAACAGAAAAATAATTTATATTAAAATGAGAAATTCAATTAAAAATTTAGCACTTGTTGCTTTTGTAGCCTTGTTTACATTTTCTTTTACAGCTATCGAAAAAGAACAAAAAGAGATTAAAACAGAAAACAGTAAATTAGTTTGGAAAGGCTATAAAGTTACAGGTTCTCATGAAGGAACAATAGATATTCAATCTGGTTCATTAATTTTTGAAGGTGATAAGTTAACTGGTGGAAACATTGTAATAAATATGGCTACTATTGCTTCGACCGATTTAGAAGGTGAGTATAAAGGAAAGCTTGAAGGACATTTAAAGTCTGATGATTTCTTTGGAGTAGAAACACATAGTACATCAACTTTAGAGTTTACAGAAGTAAAAGCATCGGGTAAAAACTCGTATAACGTTATTGGAAATCTAACCATAAAAGGAAAAACAAACCCGGTAAACTTCGCCATTTCTATCTATGGAAATAAAGCAACAGCAAGTTTAAAAGTTGATAGAACAAAATATGATGTAAAATATGGTTCTGCAAGCTTTTTTGATGGTTTAAAAGACAAAGCGATTTACGATGAATTCGATTTAGTTGCAGATTTAGAGTTTTAATAACAACCTGATATTTTAAGATTAAAAGGGAGGCGTTCAGAAATGAACGTCTTTTTTGTTTTTAAGGTTTCTATTTTGGATGTTGAAAAGCCTATCTTTGAAAATCTATTAAAAGAAACTTCATTTTATGTCATTTAAAAAATTAATTGAGCCATTAAAAGATACGCTTAAAAACAAAGGAATTGAAACGCCTTTACCACTTCAAAAGAAAATTTTATCTAGAATAAAAGGTGGTTCAAGCTTGTATGTTTATGGGCCAGAAGGTTCTGGGAAAACATCGAGTATCATAATAAGTGTTGTTCAGAAATTGAAAAATGCTCACGAAGATGCGCCAAGAGCCTTGATTTTTGTAAAAGACAAGCAAACGGCATTAGATTTGGAATTAGAATTTAAGAGCTATACACGCGGTACGGACTTACGAATTTATTGCGCTTACGATGAAAAAAATATTGATGACCAACGTGATGAAATTTATTATGGTACCGATATTATAATTGCGACTCCAAAACGATTAAATAGACTGTTTTATTTAAATGCGGTTAATTTAAATAGACTTCAAATGTGTATTATAGATGATGCTGAATTTTTATTTAGAAATAATAATTTAGCAGAAGTTACCCGAACTCCCGAAAGTATTGGTAAATGCCAATATTTGGTGTTTGCTAAGAAATCTGATGAGCGTTATGAACGCTGGCAAGATACTTTTATGTATAATGCAGATGTTGTTAAAGTTTAATTTTACATCGGAATATTTCCATGTTTTCGTTTTGGGACGTTAACCTCTTTATTTTCTAGCATAGTAAATGTTTTAATTAATTTTCTTCTAGTATTTTTAGGAAGAATTACTTCGTCTATAAAACCACGTTGGGCTGCACGATAAGGGTTTGCAAATTTTTCGGCATATTCAGCTTCTTTTTCTGCTAGTTTCTCTGAAGGATTTTTTGCGCTTGAAATTTCTTTTTTGAATATAATTTCACTTGCTCCTTTAGCTCCCATAACAGCAATTTCGGCTCCTGGCCATGCAAAATTAAAATCGGCACCTATGTGTTTAGAGTTCATAACATCGTAAGCGCCACCATAAGCTTTGCGAGTAATTACGGTTATGCGTGGCACAGTAGCTTCGCTTAAAGCATAAAGTAGTTTTGCGCCGTTTACAATAATACCGTTCCATTCTTGATCGGTACCGGGAAGAAACCCAGGAACATCAACTAAAACCAATAAGGGGATATTGAAACAATCGCAAAAGCGTGTGAATCTTGCTGCTTTTTTAGAACTATTAACATCTAAAACACCTGCTAAAAATTGGGGTTGGTTGGCAACAATACCAATACTTCGTCCGCCTAAGCGTGCAAAACCAACAATTATATTTTCAGCATAATCTTTATGAATTTCGTAAAAAGAATCAGTATCAATAATTCCAGAAATTACGGCGTGCATATCGTAAGGTTTATTCGCATTGTTGGGAATAATATTTGTTAATACATCACGAACCTCATCTTTTAAATTGAATTCTAAATGTTTTGGAGTTTCAGTGTTATTTTGCGGGATGTAACTTAATAGTTTTTTTAAATCTTCTAGACATTCAATATCGTTTGCTGAGGTTTTGTGGGCAACACCCGATTTTGTAGCGTGTGTGTGTGCACCTCCTAAATCTTCGCTACTAACTTCTTCATTGGTAACCGTTTTTACCACATTTGGTCCTGTTACAAACATATAACTCGTGTTCTCAACCATTAATGTGAAATCTGTCATGGCTGGAGAATATACGGCACCACCAGCGCAAGGGCCCATAATAGCTGAGATTTGAGGAATGACTCCTGAAGTCTGAACGTTTCTAAAAAAAATATCGGCATAACCACCAAGTGAACGCACGCCTTCTTGAATTCGAGCACCGCCAGAATCGTTTAAACCAATAATTGGAGCACCAACTTTTACAGCTAAATCCATGATTTTACATATTTTTTCTGCATGTGTTTCCGATAAGGCACCACCAAAAACCGTAAAATCTTGAGCGTAAATATAAACCAATCTTTCATTAATAGTCCCGTAACCTGTAATGACACCATCGCCATAATAGACTTCGTTTTCCATACCAAAATCGGTAGTTCGGTGGGTAACTAACATGCCTGTTTCTTCAAAAGAACCTTCGTCCATTATATAATTAACACGTTCTCTTGCTGTTAGTTTTTTTTTGGCGTGCTGTTTGTCTATACGTTTTTGTCCGCCCCCTAAATGGGCTTGGTCAATACGTTCGTTGAGTTTGTTTATTTTTGGATCCATGTTTTTTATTGTTGCTCAGAAATTTTAGTTGGGCTTATCGAATAGGTAATCTTAATAGCTTTTGGTCTTCTAAATATTGTTTAACGGCAATTAGTGCTGCTATTTTAGCTTCCGTTTCCGATTCTGCTTTTATGGCTTCCGGGTTGTAATAATTTTTTATAAAATGCGTATCGAAATTCCCAGATTTAAAAGCCTCATGATTGCATACAAATTTTCCGAAATTTAATGTGGTTTGTACACCTTCAATCTGAAAACCATCAATAGCTTTCAACATAAATTGAATGGCTTCTTCTCTTGTTTTTCCGTAGGTGATTAATTTAGCTAGCATAGGGTCGTAATAAATTGGGATATCCATGCCTTGCTCGAAGCCATTATCTACTCTAATATTTTCGCCTTCGGGGAGTTTGTAAACTTCTAAATTACCAACACTTGGTAGAAAATTATTTAAAGAATCTTCGGCATAAACTCTCAACTCTATAGCATGACCGTTAATTTTTAAATCGGCTTGTTTTAGTTGAAGTGCTTCACCTTGTGCTATTTTTATTTGAAGCTCTACTAAATCGACTCCAGAAATGAGCTCTGTAACAGGGTGTTCTACTTGTAAGCGTGTATTCATTTCTAGGAAATAGAAATTATTATTTTCATCTAATAAAAACTCCACGGTTCCTGCTCCTAAATAATCACAGGATTTAGCTACTCTTATGGCTGCTTCTCCCATTTCTTCACGAAGCTCTGGAGTTAAAACACACGAAGGTGCTTCTTCAATTACTTTTTGATGGCGCCGTTGTATATTACATTCTCTTTCAAAAAGGTGTAAAATAGTTCCGTGGCTATCTGCTAAAATCTGAATTTCAATATGCCTAGGAGAATTTACATACTTTTCAATAAAAACGGAACCGTCACCAAAGGCCGATGTAGCCTCGCTAATAGCGCGATTCATTTGTGATTCCAAATCTGCTTCTTTTTCAACAACACGCATGCCTTTTCCACCGCCGCCTGCCGAAGCTTTTATTAAAATGGGAAAGCCTATTTTTTTTGCAATGCTTATTGCTTTCTTAACATCTGTAATAGCTTCATCAATTCCGGGAACCATGGGGATGTTATATTGTTTTACTGCTTCTTTAGCAGATAATTTACTCCCCATTATTTTTAAGGCTTTAGATTTTGGACCAATAAAAATAATGTTATTAGCTTCGCAAGCTTCCGCGAAAGCGGCATTTTCACTTAAAAAACCATAACCTGGATGTATGGCATCTACATTTAAATTTTTCGCGACTTCTATAATTTTGTCTGCTCGTAAATAGGATTGGTTAGATGGAGGTTCTCCAATACAAACAGCTTCGTCTGCAAATTTTACATGTGGAGCGTTTCTGTCTACGGTAGAAAACACCGCAACAGTTTTTATTCCCATTTTTTGTGCTGTTTCCATGACACGAATGGCTATTTCACCTCGATTTGCAATTAATATTTTTTTCATGCTTTTATATTAATTATTCAAATTCAATTAATAAATAGTTTTTTTCGACAGCATCACCTTTTACTGCGGAAATAGATTTAATTTTTCCATCTCTTGGTGAAGTGATAATATTTTCCATTTTCATAGCTTCTAAAATTAAAAGCGGATCACCTTCTTTAACGTCTTGTTCTATTTCAACAAAAACTTCTAAAATTAAACCAGGCATTGGAGCTTTTAATTCATTTATGTGTTTGGATGCAGTGCTTTCAAACCCCATTTCTTTTATAAGAAGATCTAATCCGTCAGAAATATTGACTCTGTAGATGTTGTTATTTACTTCGATAGTATAAGATTTTTCAAGGAAATCACATTTTGAGATTTCTGCTTTATACGATTTGTTTTGGTGAAGGATATGCAGTTTGTTTTTAGATGTTTTTATGGCATCTAAAGCAGATATATTGTCTTGAGAAATTTCGAAAATCTGATTATCGTTTACTTTCGTGATAAAATGTTTGCTCATAAAGTCCAGGTTAGTTTGTAGTAAATATAAGGATTTTAGGATTAAATTTTGTTTTTATCAATTGAAACAGTAGTGCCGTTGGGTATAAATAAAAAAAGCTATCCGAATAATCGAATAGCTTTTAGAGTAGAATTTCTTCCTTTTTAATTCTTAATTAAAAGACTATTGGTTTTTAAAATGAGAGTTTTCTTGGTGCTTGATTATCGCTTTTCTAGAAAGTAAAATACCAATGAATAGAGATACGAAAGCTCCTATCCAAATTCCGGGTATAGACTCGATAAACAAAAAGAAATCGTAAGCACCATGAAAAATAATAGCTAATAATAAACCTGATAGATTTAAAACTACTTTGTTATTTGAAAATTTTGCTTTTCCCATAAAATATCCCATGAGGACTCCGAAAGTTGCATGTGCAGGAATAGCAGTAATGGCACGTAAAAATGCAGTTTCAAAACCACTTTCTAAAACGTAGACTATGTTTTCTGTAGCGGCGAAACCCATAGAAACCATTACGGCGTAAACGATACCGTCGAAAGGTTCGTTAAATGCTTTTCTAGTTTGAGCAAAATAACGGACAATAATATATTTACTAAATTCTTCGGTTAAACCAACAACAAAAAAGGCTTTTATAAACTGCTGTATTACGCTCGTATGGTCGTTTAAAGGTAAAACCCAATCGAAAACATAATACATTAATGAGGTGATAATGATACTAATTATAGCGCCTAAAAGAAATGCAATAAGCATTAATCGTTTTGGTTCTTTTTCGTGTTTATCCTTGATGTAAATGTAAAGAATAACTAGAAAAACGGGTACAATTGCAGATAGGAGTAATGCCATTAAATTGATTGGGGATGTTATATAATTATTTAATTTTTAAACTTTTTAGTGTTTTGCGACGTACATAATTACGAACTAATTAGTTAAATACATAAAAATGAATACAAAATTCCTTTTTATTTTCGCATTGTTGATGTTTCAATCTATGCAGGCTCAAGATCTATCTATTGGCTATAAGGCTAATGATTTGGAGCAACATCCTATGCAAGCTTTGAGTAAGCCAGAGTATTTAAGTGCGGTTACAGATCCATCATTCCCAAGTACTAAAATTAGAAGAATTTCCGAAGCAACAAATGGTGATTTTATTGCGCCTATGTACAATTCTACTCAAGCATGGAATGCCGATGAAAGTTTAATGATTGTTTACGGTGGTGGTACTCATAAACTTTTAAATGGTGAAAATTATAAGTTTATTAGGGATTTAACCGATATTAATCCAGATGATGTAGAAACTGTTTTTTGGCACTTTTTCGATCCCGATGTGCTGTTTTATATAGATAATACAACCACTGATCTTGTTAATTATAATGTTAAAACTAATGTGAAAAATGTATTAGTAAACCTTCGATTAGCGTCTGGGTGTGATACGGGCATTACTGGAGGTAACGATGTGCAAATGATGTCTTGGGATTCTGATGTAATAAGTTTTCGTTGTGGTAATGAGGCCGCATATTATTATCGTATTTCTACGGAAACGTTAACTCAATTTAATATTGAAAATATAGAATATATTGCTCCAATGCCTTTTCCTAGCGGGAATTTGTTTTATCATAAAGGAGATGTTTATGATGCGAGCGGAAATTATGTATTATCGTTTAATCTTAATAATGGAACCGAACATTCTTGCATAGGGAGGTTAAGTAATGGTGATGATGCCTATTTTACTGTTGGATATGAAGAAGGTCCAAATGGAGGTTGCCAAGGTACTTTGGTCGCTCATAATGCTATTACAGGGCATTGTATTTCTGTAACACCTGTTAGTGATTATGGTTATCCAAAAACAGGAACACATATTTCTGCGTTAGCACATAAAAATAGTGAAGGCGGTTGGGTTGCTGTATCGTGTATTGGGTTCCAGGAAGATGGCGTACAGCTATTAGATCAAGAAATTTTTATAGCAAAAGTGAATGAATTCGATTCTGATGTTTATCGTGTAGCACACCATAGAAGTGATGAAAATGATATTGATTATTGGGGAGAACCACATGTAACTATTAGTCCTACAGGAACTCGTTTGTTGTTCGGTAGTGATTGGAGTGGTGATGAAGATGGTAAATCGGTAGATAGTTATGTTGCGGAATTAAATGGGCTTTCTCTATCTGTAAATAGTTTAGATAATATCAGTTTGATAGTGTATCCAAACCCTACTACTGATAGGTTGCATGTTGAATCGAAAGAGGTTTTGATTAAATTTCAAATTTTCGATATTCAAGGGCAATTAGTTTTCAAATCACCTTTAGATAATACAAATATTATTGATGTATCTAAACTTACGAGTGGTATGTATTTTATTGAATTACAAAATGAGTTAGGAAACAAGAAATCTCTTAAATTTATAAAACAATAGCCCTTATTTTATCGAGAACAAACTCGTAATATGTTTTGTTCGATTTTACAAAATGATTGTTATTACTATCCTTTAGAAGTGATTTAAATTGAGCGAAAGTAACTAGTTTTAAATCTTCAACTTCCTCTTCTTGTGCAGTGAGTTCCGTGATGTCTACTTTTAATTCAGCAATAAAAACATGGTGGAATTCATTATCTAAAATAGTATCATTCATATAAGCCGTTTTATGCTTATTTACGCCTATCTTAATTAAATTTTCAGGCTCGAGTAATAAACCTAACTCTTCATGAGTTTCTCTAATGGCAGCAGTTTCAAAAGATTCTCCAGCATCAATATGGCCAGCGGCAGATACATCCCAAAGTAAGGGGTAGATTGCTTTTCTGTGAGAGCGTTGTTGCAATAGAATTTCTCCGGTAGCTGTAAATAACCAAAGATGAATGGTGTTGTGAAACCAACCGTTTTTATGAGCTTCAGATTTTAAAGCAACTTTTCCTGTAGGCTCTCCAGTGTCGGTTACTATATCAATATATTCGTCCATATACTTGAATTAAAAAAGCCTCAATTGAATGAGGCTTTTAGGTTTTTTATTCTATTTAATTATTCAAAATAACTAAATGTTTCGCCATCTTTGATGTTTAATAGCGTTTCGTAAATCATTTTAATAACATTTTCAACATCATCTCTGTGTACCATTTCTACTGTAGTATGCATGTAACGGAGTGGTAAAGAAATTAGAGCAGAAGCTACGCCGCCATTGCTATAAGCAAAAGCATCTGTATCTGTTCCTGTTGCTCTAGAAAGCGCAGAGCGTTGAAAAGGAATCCCTTTAGCTTCGGCTGTTTCTGTAATTAAATCGCGTAATTTTTGTTGTACAGCAGGAGCATAAGCAATTACAGGTCCACTACCAAGTTGTAAATCGCCTTGTGTTTTCTTTTCAATCATTGGTGTGGTTGTATCGTGCGTTACATCGGTAACAATAGCCACATTCGGTTTAATGGTTTGAGTTATCATTTCGGCACCACGTAAACCAATTTCTTCTTGTACCGAGTTGGTAATATAAAGTCCAAAAGGTAATTTCTTTTTGTTTTCTTTTAATAAACGTGCAACTTCAGCAATCATAAAACCACCCATACGGTTATCTAATGCACGACAAACAAATTTATCGCCATTTAGAATATGAAATTCATCTGGATATGTAATTACACAACCAACATGAACACCAAGAGCTTCCACTTCTTCTTTAGTTTTGCAGCCACAATCTATAAAAATATTGTCAGGTTTAGGTGCTTCTTCCTTTACCTTGCTACGTGTGTGTATTGCTGGCCAACCAAAAACACCTTTTACAATACCATTTTTTGTATGAATATTTACAATTTTACTCGGTGCAATTTGGTGATCACTACCTCCGTTTCTAATTACGTAAATTAATCCGTCGTCCGAAATATAATTAACATACCACGAAATTTCATCGGCATGTCCTTCAATAACAACTTTGTATTTTGCTTCTGGATTAATAACGCCAACAGCCGTACCATAGGTATCTGTAATAAACTCATCAACATAAGGTTTTAAATAATCCATCCAGATTTTTTGACCTTCCCATTCGTAGCCAGTTGGGGCTGCATTATTTAAATATTTTTCAAGAAAGTCCATAGACTTTTCGTTAAGTATACTCTTCTTTGCCATCTTTATAAAGTTTTGCACTAAATTAATAATATAAATAGAAAAAAAATGTTTTAAAGGGTGTAAATTATTAATTTTGGCAGACTAATTGTCTTATGATATTTTGATGACATTTTTAAAATACATATTCGTGTTATTTCCTATACTGCTCATTGCTCAAATTAGTGATGTTGAGCAGGATACGGTCATGAAGAAATATTTAATAATTAAAGGCGATAGTATTCCAAGAACTTCGATCGATTTAGCGGAAGTAATGATTTTGCCTAAACTTAAATTTGGCGATAGAAAAGAACGTATTCGCTATTTAATTTTGCGACGAAAAACGATAAAAGTGTATCCGTATGCTAAAATGGCGGCAGATAGATTAGATTCTTTAACAAGGCATTTAGCAACACTTACTAAAAACCGAGAAAAAAGAAAATACACTAAGAAGATACAGAAATATATTGAAGGGGAGTTTTCTGAGAAATTAAAGAAGATGAGCCGTACAGAAGGGCAAATTCTTGTAAAGTTAATACACAGGCAAACTGGGAGAACGGCATTCGATTTAGTGAAAGAATTACGTAACGGTTGGCGTGCCTTTTGGTATAATACCACTGCGAGTATGTTCGATATTTCGTTGAAACGTGAATTTGATCCCGAAAACGAAAAAGAAGATTATTTAATTGAAGATATTCTACAACGTAACTTTCAAAACGGACGATTAGTACGTCAGAAATCGGCAATTCCGTTCGATTTTTATAACTTAGTAGATAAGTGGCGACACGAACCCGAAAAACCATAAAATATGCGAATTCAAACCCCTTTTGAAGAAAAATTAAACGCTTTAACTCATGGTATTGGTGCTGTTTTAGGTATTGTGGCGTTAGTTTTATTAATCGTATTTAATACTCATAAAACGCCTTGGAGTTTATTTAGCGTTATTGTTTACGGCATATCTATTATCGTTTTATTTACCGCGTCAACCTTATACCATTCGGTTACCAAAGAAAAGCATAAGCATATATTCCGGATTATAGATCATATTAGTATTTATATCCTTATTGCTGGTACTTACACGCCTGTTTGTTTAATTACTCTCGACCAAAGTTTGGGTTGGCCACTCTTTTGGACGGTTTGGGGCATTGCTGTTTTTGGAGTTGTTTTAAAGTTGTTTTTTACAGGGCGATTCGAGGTGTTTTCTACATTGCTTTATTTGGTGATGGGTTGGCTTATTGTTTTCGATTTTGCTCATTTATCCGAAGGTGTTGGTAATGGTATCTTATTTTTGTTCGCCGGTGGTTTATCCTATACCGTTGGAATCATTTTTTATGCCATTCATAAAATTCCGTACAATCATGTTATTTGGCATCTTTTTGTTTTAGCTGGCGCCGTTTTTCATTTTTTTATGATTTTTAATTACGTGATATGATAACAGTTACAATTGCAAAAACTCAAGCAGATTTTAAATTAGTAGAAACCTTAGCGAGCCAAATTTGGCATCAGCATTATCTAGATATTATTGGTTTAGAGCAGGTGGAATATATGCTGAACAAGTTTAATTCCGCGAAAGCGATTGAAGAGCAGGTGCGTTTAGGAGCGCAATTTTACTATTTAACTTATGGTGAAACACCGGTTGGTTATATGGCTATAAAACCGGAAGAGGATTTTTTGTTTTTAAGTAAATTATACGTTGCAGAAGGCTTTAGAGGAAATGGTATTGGTCGGGTTGCTTTAAATTTTATAGATGAAGAAGCAAAAAAACAACAACTTTCGGGCATTAGTTTGAAGGTGAATAAATATAATACAGCTTCTATTGCAGCCTACGAAAAATTAGGCTTTAAAAACGTAAAAGCATCTGTTACCGATATTGGAAACGGCTTTGTTATGGACGATTTTGAAATGGAAAAGTTGTTTTAGTTGAGGTGTTAACCTTCGATAACATCTTTGTATTCCTCGAAAAAAGCTTCAAATAAATTCATGTTTACATTAAAAAACTCCATCACATCGCGCCATGTATTTTTGTTGTGGATAGATACTTTTTGTTCTAAAGGCACATAAATTCTCGAAATTTCTTTTTCATTATCTAAAAAATAAGCTTCGTTGTAAATGGCGTCAGGCAAGTATTCATCTAATAAAATAGATTTTAAGGCCTCTAGTTTTTCCCAATGATTAATGCGGTGTTCCAAATCGTCTTCAAGATCTAAAGCGATTAAAGCACTTCGGTTATCAAAATGAAATTTAAAACTTAAACCTTTTAATTTTGTGTTGTATAAAATCCACTTTCGTGGGAAAGATTTTCCGAAACTGGTCCAGAATTCTTCTCGCATTTTTCTTGATTCTTCTTTACTAAACATTGAAAATATATGTTTTCCAATTTCCGCGAAAGCGAAAATCTTATTAATTTATAGCCCTAATTACAGCTTTCTACTCACCGTTAACCCATCACGAATAGGCAAAACCACAGTTTCTATTCTTGGGTCTTCCTTTAAAAGTGTGTTATAATCTAAAACCGCTTTAGTCGATTTATCTTTAGGGTCCAGTGGCTCAATCACTTTACCATGCCACAACACATTATCGGAAATAATGATACCACCCGGATTTAGCTTTTCAATAATTAAATAAAAATAATTGACGTAGTTGGGCTTATCGGCATCAATAAAAATTAAATCGAAGGTTTTGTCTAAGGTTGGAATAATGTCAATGGCATTCCCGAGATGCTGAAAAATTTGGTTTCCGTATTCCGATTTATCGAAATATTTACGTTGAAAATCAAACAGTTCCTCATTCACATCAATAGTGTGTAACTCACCATCTTTTTGTAAACCTTCAGCTAAACATAAAGAGGCATAACCTGTAAAAGTGCCGAGTTCCAAAATGTTTTTTGGGTTTTTAAGTTTAGAGATCATGCTTAAAACGCGCCCTTGGTAGGGACCGCTTAGCATAATGGGCTGTAAAATTTTCTGATACGTTTCGCGCGTAAGTTGCTGTAATAATGAAGGTTCGTCTTCAGAATGGTCTACAACGTAGGCGTCTAATTCTTCGGGTATAAAATGCATGTTTTGTCTGGTCGAGCGCAGTCGAGACCTTTTTAAATTAAAACCAAAAGTATCACTTTTTTATAGATCCGTTTTAATTTCAATGTAATTTAGAAACTATATATGCAGTTCGTCAGAAATCAGTTTCAATATTAAATCTTAACAAGTTTCTTTGAGCTTTATAAATAGTTAAATTTACAATCATGAAAAGACTCATTTTACTTGCTCTTATTCTTATAAGTATTCCTGTTATTGTAATCTCAGGTTCTAGTAAAAGTACAAACCGTATTAATCATTACCCAGATTTACCAAAAGATGATAAATGGGAATATGTAAAGGAACGTCTTTTTAAAGGCGAAACTCAAAATTTTCATAGTTATTCTGGACCTATATTAATTGAATTAGTAAATGCTCATTTTCCAGACAGTACAGCTTTAAATTCTGTTTTTGAAGAAATAAGAGCGGTGTTACCGGATAAGGATATCGATTATTTTAGACACTACACAGGTGTTAGTTCATTAAGAGTTCCTCAAAGTGATGATCCCAAGGTAGTAAACGGGTTCAAGCTTTCTAAGTTGAAGGGACGCGCTTTAACTCTTTGGATTACAGAAGTAGAATCAAAAAAAGAAGCTTATACATTATATGATGAAAGGTTCTTGAAAACGGTTAGTCTTAATTATTATGGAACGAAATTGGTAAATAGCCGAACAAGAGGTCTTGGGTCTAATAAAAGAGATTATGTTCCCAATAGTCGACAATTTACTTTTAAGTTTCATGAAAGTCAAACTGTAAAAGAAAGAATGGAAATGATGAGATTTTATTTAGTTAGAATGATATCATGTGCAAGTCTATTTAAGGAAAGAACTAATCGTGAATCTGAAGTTGTAGGGGCGATGTTGAATAGCAATGAAGCATCTTCATGGCATCTTGAATTTACTGAGTATGATAAGTTCTTACTTCAAAAATTCTATTCTCCAACGTTGGTTCAAGAATACAAAAATTATATGTTTAAAACGTATCCAGAGTGGTCTGCTGTTAATTTTGTAAACAAAGAAAATACTAAGTTATTGGCCAATTGGACGCGTGCTATTTTGGCTGTAGTTTTGTTTTTTCTAGCTTTTAGTCTTTTGTATAAAAGACAATATCGATTTAAATTTTTAAGCTATTTTGTTCCTATTTTAATAGCCTACCTATGTCTTATAGAATTGAATTTTGTTAATAGTTATTTTTTTCCGACAGGTAAACCTTTTAATCAAGAAAAATTTTGGTTTAGCTGTTTGGTTTGGTTTACAGGCGTAGTCCTTATTGCATTCTTTTTATGGCTATTTGATAAGTATATTGTTAAAAGAGAAATGAGTTTTACTACTCAACTGGTATTAAAAACAAGTTTCACATTGTTCGTTTTTTTAGTTCCAGCGTTTTTATTTCCAATCATATTATCCGATATTGAATGGAATAAAATTCATCATATTAACTGGATTAAATCTTATGATTATTTTTTAGGATTTCGCTCTCCTGTTACATGGGCTTTTCTATTTTCACTAGGACGAGGTGTTTTATTATACCTAGACCACTTTTCAGAAAACCTAGTAAAACAAAAAGACATAGAATTAAGTACCCTAAAAGCAGCCAATGCTCAAGCCGAAGTCAGATTATTACAATCTCAAATAAATCCGCATTTTTTATACAATGCCTTAAACTCTATTGCAAGTTTAGCACAAAGTGATGCAGTTAAAACTGAAAAAATGGCATTGTCTTTATCCGATTTATTTAAATACACCATCAACCGAAAAGGAAAAAAGAATAGCACCATTGGCGATGAGGTAGAGATGGTTAAAAACTATCTGGAAGTAGAACAAATTCGTTTTGGAGACCGTTTATCTTTCAACATTAGTGTTGACGAAAGTTTGGAAGCTATAGAAATCCCGATGTTTCTTATTCAACCATTAATAGAAAATGCTGTTAAGCACGGCGTATCAAAAATAGAAGGTGCAGGAAAGATTCATTTGAAGATTAATAGGAGTAAAGAAGGAATTGTTATAATGGTAATTGATAATGGTCCACGATTTCCAGATGGTTTAGTTAGTGGTCATGGCTTGCAAACGGTTTATGATTTACTTAAGTTTAGTTATGCCGATAATGCTTCAATAAGCATAGAAAATGAACCCGTGAAACAAATAACGATTACCATTAAAACATAATTTTAACATGCAAAAACTATATTCAACTTTAATTATAGATGATGAGCCTTTGGCAAGAGAGCGTCTAGAAAAATTGCTTTTGTGTTTTCCAGAAACAATACATATTATTGGTTTTGCTAAAAATGGTAGTGATGCTCAGCAGAAAATAGAGGCATTAAACCCAGATCTTATTTTTTTAGACATTGAAATGCCTGGATTAACGGGTTTTCAATTAATTGAAAATTTAAAAATTATACCGCTAATTGTATTTTGTACAGCACATGATGAATATGCTTTAAAAGCCTTTGAAACCAATAGTATTGATTATTTAGTAAAGCCTTTACGGGTTGAACGTTTGGAAAAGACTATAGAAAAATTAAAACATTTTAATACCGATAATATCTCTCAAAATATTTTGGAAGTCATAAAATCTTTAACTGAAGAAAAATTAGAAACAATAATGACTTCTATAACGGTTAAAAAAGGAGACCGTCTTATTTTTATAAAATTAAAAGATGTTTTTTACTTTGAAGCGAATAATAAGTACGTTACTATTTTTACAAATAAAGATAACTACTTGAGCGAAAAATCATTGTCTCAAATAGAAAGCGAGTTGCCAAATTATTTTGTAAGAGTCCATCGTGGGTATATTGTAAATATCAATACGGTTGAAGAGGTTCAAAAATATTTCAATAGTAGGTATATAATAAAGCTTGGTAATAACAGTAAAACCAATATAACCTCTGGAAGAGGTTATATTAATCAAATAAAAAACTGGATAAATGTGTAACTTTTATTACAATAAAGGCGTTAACTTGTAGGCTATACAATAATAAGTATTTAATCTATTAAAAAAACAACAACCTATAAACATGAAACACAGCTTCGTCTTTTTACTTTTATTTATTTCAACAGTTTCATTTTCTCAACAATCTACAGAAAATAAACTACTAGCTTATAATTTAGAAACAGAAATCCCTAAAGACACTACTGCCATTCGTGGAGAATTAGATAATGGATTAAAATATTATATAAAAGAAAATGATAGACCTAAAGATATTGTTTACATACGTTTAGTGGTTAAAGCAGGTAGGTTGCAAGAAGATGATACACAACAAGGGTTGGCGCACTTATTAGAGCATATGGGCTTTAATGGTACTAAAAACTTTAAGAAAGATAAATTAGTAAAATATTTAGAGAGCATAGGGATGACTTTTGGCGCAGACCTTAATGCACATACAGGTTTTGATGAAACCGTTTATAAGTTAAAAGTACCGAGTAAAGACTTGAAAAAGATAGACAAAGCCTTTCAAATTATTGAAGATTGGTCACATAACATGTTATTAAAAGATGAAGATATAAATGCTGAACGTCCTGTGGTTTTAGAAGAATTTAGAGGGAAATTAGGAAAAAGTTTACGTATAGGAAAAGAAAGCGCAGAGTTTCTATTTGAAGGTATGCAGCAATTAAAATATTTTTCTGATGATAAAATAGAGAATATAGAAAATTTCAAAACTGACGATATGCGTCGTTTTTATAAAGATTGGTATCGCCCAAACTTAATGGGAATTATAGTTGCGGGAGATATAGACCCAGTTTATGCCGAAAATAAAATTAAAAAACATTTTTCGGGGTTAATAAATCCAATAAATGAAAAGCCATTATTAGCTTATGATAGTGTACCATATCATAAAGAGCTGCGTGTAAAAATAATTACAGACCCTGAGCAAACAACAACTTCTATTGGCTTAAGTTTTATGGATAAATATCCAAGTAGAAAAAACACTATTTTACTAAAACTCCAAAGAGAAAGCATTGTAAGAGGTATGGTGATTAGTATGATAAATAGAAGATTAATAGAATTGTCTAATAGTGATACACCACCTTTTATTGGCTCAGGTGTGAGTTATAGAAGTACAATTAGTAAATATCATAATAGCTTTTCAATAAACGCCACTTCAAGTGAAGCAGGAATACAAATAGCTTTAAAACATATGGTTTTTGAGTTAGAACGTATTAAACGATATGGTTTTACTAAAGAGGAATTAGATCAGATAAAAAAAGATAAGCTAGCTAGTAATGAAACCTTTTTAGAAAATAAAGATGATTGGTATTCTAGTAGTTATTTAAGTCTTTTAGAGCAAGAATTTAAAAACAATTGGGTATTGTATTCTAAAGACTGGAAATATGATTTTTTCAAAAACACGATACCAGAGGTTAGTTTACAAGATGTAAATAATGTGTTTGATCTTTATTACCACAAAGATAATAGAGCCGTAATATTAACAGCTCCAGAAAAAGAAGGTTTGGTTTTATCTAGTGAAAAGGAATTGTTAGAAACTATAAATTTAGCCGAATTAGATAGTACAATTACAGAATACAAGCCTAAAAAGTTGAAAACTCAATTATTAAAAGATTTAAGACCAAAAGGGACTATTGTTTCTGAAGAAGATGATTTATATGATATAAAAAAAATAGTTTTAAGCAACGGTGCTAGGGTGTTTTATAAGAAAACGGACTTCGATAAAGAACAGGTAAGATTTAAAGCATTTAGTTATGGTGGTAATTCTTTAATGTCTGATGAAGATGTAAAAAGTATAGGGCAATTAATGCCTATTGTTACGGTTACTGGGGTAGGAGGGTTTAAAAAACACGAATTATCAAAATTTTTAGCAGGAAAAAAAGTGGGTGTATCTTCTTTTGTTTCAACCTACGATGAGGGTTTAAAAGGGACCACTCGAACTACAGATTTAGAAACACTTTTTAAATTAATTTATTTAAATTTTACAAGTCTTAATAACGATGAAAGTATGTATTTGTCTTATGTAGATAAGATAAAAACTGTTACGAAAAACAGAAAATTGAGTCCTAGTAACATATTTTCTAGTGAAATTAGTAAAGTTACACAAGCAGGAAACCCTAGATATATAAATATGAATGAGAATAGTAATTTAGAACGTTTGCTAGATTCCGTACCATATAAAACGTTATATAAAACCTATAAAGAGCGTTTTGAAAATGCAGGGGATTTTAGTTTTTTCTTTATTGGCGATTTTGATGAAGACCTTTTAAAAACTTATGCAGAAACCTATTTAGCATCATTACCAAGCACCGATGAAAGAGAGGAATACAAACTATCAACTTATAAAAATATGATTTCTGATGAGCGTATTGGTGTTCATAAAGGACTAGAAGATAAAGCAACCTTATTAATTACTTTTAATAAAGAAGCTAAACATGTGAAAAAAGAAAGTGATGCTTTAAAAATATTTGGGCAAATATACAACACCAGATTGCGTAATATAATTAGAGAAGAAAAAGGAGGGGTGTATACTGTACGTGCTAATTTAAGGCATGTGAGTAGGCCATACTCAAAGTATTCAGCATCTATAAATTTTAGCTGTTCCCCAGCAAATATTGAAGTTTTAGAGAAAGAAAGTTTATTTATTTTAAAAGAATTTATAAAAGAAGGGCCAACTAAAAAAGAGGTGGAAAATGTAAAGAAAAATTGGCTGTTAAATCGAAAAAAAGCTCTTGAAACTAACGCTTTTTGGTTTAATTACATGTACAATAAAGTATATTGGAAAGAACAATTTAAAGATATTAGTAACTATGAAGAAAAGCTTTCTGAAATAACACCAAAATTCATCAAGAAAGTAGCTAATAAGTATATAGAAAAGCCAAGTTTAATTGCAGAACTGCTACCTGAAATAAAAGAAGAAGCTAACGATACCAAGGTTAATTAATATATAATATTTTTTAAAAACAAAACGCTTTTCATTATTTATATGAAAGGCGTTTTGCGTTTTAACTTAAAATCCTATTAATCAATTTTTCTTTAGCAGCTTCATCTTCACCACATAACCATTGAATTACATTATGTTCCCAAATATCATCATACTCAGTTTTGGTGATAATTTCTCTTTCAACAGCTAAATCTAGTATTTTCCCAGGGTAAGATGATTGCTTATCACTTTCCATTTCACCTAAAGGATACGGATCGTCTAACCCCATAATAACTTGTTTAGAGCCATGATTTCTAATCAATAATTCTAGTCCGCCAGTATCATGGACCAAAGTATCGAAGAATATGTTTTTATGGCCAACAGCCTCTCTTGGGTGGTGTTTACCTTCGAATAAATCGGGTCTACCATCGAAACCCTGAATTCGTCTACCCAAGTTAATTTGAGCCAATTGCCCACCGTGAGCAAAGCAAGTACGCATATTTGGATATTTTTCTTGATAACCATTTAATGTTAAAAAATGATATGCATCGCCACATTGAGCTAACATCCAAATAAGATGAAAACGCCAGGATATGTTTTCTAATTTTATAAATTTTTCACCATCGTAAGGATGGATTTCTACAGCTAAGTTGTATTTGTTAGCCAACTCAAAAATAGGTTCGTTTTCTTCATCAAAAATACAACGCCACGTACCAATGGTATCCATATAATGGGTTGGTAGGCAAAGTAATTGCATGCCATGGGTTTCTACACAACGTTCAATTTCCCAACAGGCACTGCGAATAAAGCCTGGATGCACCACAAAGCCACAGGTAAATTTACTGGGGTGTTCGCGCTGTATACGTGCATTAAAATCATTTTGAAAACGTAACGCCTTTTTCATTTCTTCAACACGTAAACCATTGCCGTAAAGTTGCGATAGGTTTAAAACTACAGCATGATCTAGTTTGTTACGCTCCATCCATTCTAACTTTTCATCTAGAAAAAAACTAGAGTCGGTTACGGGGCGTTTCCAATCTTTTTGAAGCATGAATTTCCGGTCTTTATCTACCCAGAAAATGCCTTTTTCTTGCATGTAGTCTGGTATTTCTTCCGGATAAGGAAGTAAGTGAGAATGTCCGTTAATTCTAAGTTTACGTTTCATGTGTTTTGTTTCAGCGAAAGCGAAAAAAGTTTTATGTTGTTTATAGATTACGACTTTAAATAGAAATATCTAAAGTTTTAAAAAATGCTATTCAATTTCAACCTTTTTGGGAGGTTGCATAACTTCACTGCAATTTGGGCATGTGCGTTTGTGCTGATCACTGTAATAATTATCGAAAATTTTAGGCATATCGGTTTCAATATTTTCTAATGTAAAATCTTCTTCGTAAAGTTTGGTTACACAGTTTTCGCAAAACCATACCAAAGCATCTTTCATGCCTTCGGGACGTTTGTACTCGATAACTAAACCTACCGTATTGGCGCCACGTTGTGGAGAATGTGGTACTTTTGCAGGTAATAAATAAATATCACCTTCTTTGATATGCACATCTTTTGGCGTGCCTTTATCAATGATTTTTAAAATAATATCGCCTTCAACTTGATAGAAAAACTCTGGAGTTTCATTGTAATGATAATCTTTTCGACTGTTTGGACCACCAACTACCATAACAATAAAATCGGCATCTTTCCAAACCACTTTGTTGCCAACGGGTGGTTTTAGTAAATGTCTGTTTTCTTCAATCCAAGCTTTAAAATTTAAAGGAGAAACTAGTTTACTCATGTTTTATTAGTTTTTGAATATGAAATAACTTTTTATAAAGTTACAATTTATAATGAATTGTGCATATTCCAAATGTTAAATATTAGTTGATTTATGAAGCTGTAATTCTTCAAAACAAAGTAGGGTTTTCAATCTATATCGAAAAATTCGACTTTAATATTTTCTCAGTTTCTTGCTGTACTTTTTTTAGAATAGAACCTAAATTATCCGATGGGGTTATGTTTTTATTGGTTAGCAGATTCAGTATAGCTTTATCTTGAGCACGCCCTTTTAACATAGCTTCTTGGTAGCCTATGTTTTCATTAAAAGTTACCAAGCTATATTTTGAAGAATATTTGGTTGGAAATTCCTTTTCTAAAGCCATTTCTATTTTACGCTTTTCTTGAAATATAGGATGCGCCACATGATCGCGCATTTCTAAAAAGTTATCGAGCGCTAAATCGGCAATAGCATCTGTATCTTTTTTACGGTGATTTTCATAACGTGTAAAAACCGTTTGCCAATCGCCTTCATGTTTGTCTAAAATAGCATCAAATTCAACAACGTCCTCAAAAGCAGCATTCATTCCTTGTCCATAAAATGGAACAATAGCGTGAGCGGCATCGCCCATTAAAAGCGTATTCCCTTTATAATGCCAAGGCGAACATTTTACGGTACCTAAAGCTGCTGTTGGGTTTTCAAAGAAATCTTTGGTTAAATTTGGCATCAATTCTAAAGCATCTGGAAATTCTTGTTTGAAAAACGTTTCTACTAGCTCTGGCGTGGTTAAATTATCGAAATTGTATTTGCCTTCGCTGTAACTTAAAAATAAAGTGACTGTAAAACTTCCGTCTAAATTAGGTAAAGCAATAAGCATAAAATCACCTCGAGGCCAAATATGGAGAGCGTTTTTATGAGTTTTGTAATCTCCTGTATTGGTTGGTAAAATGCTTAACTCTTTATATCCATGAGATAAATAATCTTGAGAAAAACTAAATAGAAACTTTTTACCTAAAAAGTAGCTTTTTCTTAAAGCAGAGCCTGCACCGTCGGTAGCTATTATAATATCGGCGTTTTCTGTGAATTCTAGTTTGGTTTCGTAATCTTTAAATAATGCAGAGGTGTTTTCAAAATCTACCGATTTGCATTTTTTATTGAAATACATATTTACATTTTTGTGTTGCTCTGCTTCATTTAAAAGTAAAGCATTTAAATCGCCACGAGAAATGGAGTTGATGTATTCATGTTTCCTTCCGCTGTAATTAGATTGAAATGTGTTACCTTCTTTATCATGAATCATTCGGCCATGCATAGGAATGGAAAGCGCTTTTACTTTATCTTCCAAGCCAACTAACTTCATAGCTTTGTTGCCACGATCGGAAAATGCAAGATTTATAGATCGGCCAGCGCTTATGTCTATTTTTCGTAAATCAGGACGCATTTCGTAAACCGAAACAAGGAAACCGCGTTGCCCTAAGCGTAAAGCTAATAAACTTCCGCAAAGTCCGGCGCCTATAATTATAACGTTTTGTTGTTTACTCATTTAAAATGGTTTTTAATTTTTCAACTAATCTATAAATATCTTCAAAAGAATTGTACAAAGGAACGGGTGCGCAACGAATTACATCGGGTTCTCTCCAGTCGCTAATAACTCCAGCTTCAGTTAGTTTGTTATGCAATGATTTATTGGCATTTTTAACCTGAATGGAAAGCTGACAACCACGTTCGTCTGGGCTTGATGGTGTAATAATTCTAATAGTATCTTCACCTAAATCTTTAAGCAAAAACTCGAAATAACCTGTTAGCTTTTTAGATTTTTCAACGAGTTTACCGATACCTACTTCTTGAAACATATCTAAAGATGCTTTTATGGCGGCCATAGATAAAATAGGAGGATTACTCAATTGCCAACCTTCTGCACCAGGAAGCTGATCGAATTCACTACGCATGTTAAAGCGCGTTTTTTTATTATGACTCCACCAACCTGTAAATCTATTAAGTTCTTTATTGTGAGCATGACGCTCATGAACAAAACAGCCACCCAAACTTCCAGGACCAGCATTTAAATATTTATAAGTACACCAAACAGCAAAATCGGCACCAGAATCGTGTAGGTTTAGTTCAACATTTCCTGCGCCATGAGCACAATCGAATCCTACATTGCAACCATATTTATGTCCAAGAGTAGCGATACGTTTTAAATCGAAAAATTGACCAGTATAATAGTTTATGCCCCCAATCATGATTAAGGCAATTTCATCGCCTTGGGTTTTTAGAATGTCTTCTAAATCGTCATAGTTTAAAAGTTCTTCGCTTTTTCTAGGTTTCCAAAGTACAACACCATCTTTATCGTTATATCCATGATGGCGTAATTGCGATTCTACAGCGTATTTATCTGAAGGAAAAGCGTCGCTTTCAATTAAAATTTTATGTCGTTTTTTTGTTGGTCTATAGAATGAAACCATCATAAAATGTAGATTGGCTGTAAGTGTATTCATCACTATTACCTCTGTAGGTTTTGCACCAACCACATTTGCCATGCTTTCGGTTAAAAACTCATGATATGGCAACCAAGGATTTTTAGCCTCAAAATGGCCTTCAACACCTAGGTTCGCCCAATCTTCTAATTCTTGATTAATATACTCTTTGGTAGATTTTGGTTGTAGACCAAGTGAATTACCCGTCATGTAAATAAGTGCTTCCCCGTTTTTGTTTTTAGGCAAGTGGAATTTAGTGCGGTAAGATTTTAATATGTCGGTTTGGTCTTGCTCTTTTGCAAATTCTAGACCTAATTTAAATTCAGGCAAAGTTTAAGGTTTTTCTGTTTCTAGCAAAAATAAAACAATTATATCAAATAAAAATTTAGCCGAATTCTTATTTCTCATGTAGGAATTGTTTAACTTTATTGAATTAACGTATAAAACATAGAAGTTTATGCTAGGTGAAATTTGGGAGTCATATCTTCAAAGATACATCCATTATAGTGGATTTTCTGATAGAAAGGAGAAGGAAGGCTTGCCATATTTTAGAGATAAACTTTTTATTTCTATTTTATTATTAACTTTTGTATTGGGGTCACTTTCCTATGTGCCTAGTACTTATGTTGCAGTCTCTAGAAACGAAAACATAATTGTAGTGTTAAACACAAGCACTATGCTGGTTTTAATATTTACGGTGTTTTATCGTGGGCTTAGTTTTTACACCAAAAAAATATTATTTTCAATTAATTTTCTTGTCCTGTCCATTGTAATGTTTGCGGTACTTGGGTTTGAGGGTAATGGCAGTGTACTAATTTTTGCTTTATCTATTTTAATAACACTTTTTAATGGCAAAAAGCATGGGCTATTTACGATTTTAATTATTGCCATTTTTTATGCTATTTTGTTATTTGGTTTGTATTTCGAGCTTTTTAACCTGCCTCTATTCGAGCAATCTGGATTTCAGGTCTTAGGTATTATAATAGTTAATAACTTACTTTTTAATCTACTATTAGTTTTTTCAGTTTCATTTTTAATAAACCAACTGCACACCGCTTTATTGAAAGGAAATGAATTGCAAGCTGAACTCTATGAAAAACATAATAATGTGTTGGAAGCCAAAAATAGAGTAGAGAAATCCGATAAATTAAAGTCGGCTTTTTTGGCTAATATGAGTCATGAAATTAGAACGCCTATGTATGGTATTTTAGGTTGCGCTCAGTTTTTAAAAGAATACAATGAAGATGATGAAAACTATCAAGAATATATAGAGGTTATTGAAACTAGCGGAGAGCAATTACTAGATATTATGACCGACATTATTAATATTTCTATTATAGAATCGGGTTTAATGTTTACAAATATTAGAATGTTTAATATTGCCGATAATATAAATACGGTTTACAATGCTTTTTTGCCCGAAGCACATGAAAAAGGTTTGGAGTTTATTCTGAACAATACTATAGCGGTTCAAGATACTTATATAAGTTCGGATAGTGATAAGGTAACATCGGTGTTGAAATATCTAATAAAAAACGCTATAAAATATACCGATGAAGGCACTATTGAATTAACATGTGAGCGACAAGATGAGAGCTATATAGTCTTTAATTTAAAAGATACAGGAATTGGGATTCACGAGGATAATTTTGAAAATATATTCGAAACCTTTTATCAAGTTGATGTTGAAAACGAAAACGCTTTGCACGGTTCTGGTATTGGTTTAGCCATCGCTAAAGCTTACATTGAAATGCTTGGTGGTAGTATATCCCTGAAAAGCGAAGTAGATATAGGTACCTCGTTTTTGTTTACAATGAAGGTGAATTTAGCTTAAAAGCCTTCGGTTTTACCTTATAGAAATATTGGTGAAATTCAAATTCCAATTACCATCTGGTTTTTTGTGATCTACAGCAAATTTCAACCCATTAATGTCTTTATAATTTTCAAAAGTAGTCATCATCGATGGTTCTTTTTGATTCGCTTTTCTGTAAATCCATTCTTTAATTAAAAAATTATCATCATAAAAAATATCGTAAGCATCGCCAGGTGTATAACCACCATCGCTAGAATAAGTTAGCGTTATTTTGTTTAAAGCCGTTTTGCTTATTGGAGCTTCTGTTTTAACCGGTTCTGAAATAGTTGTGCCAGAATCCCAAACTAATTGAAACGGTATAAGCAACCAAAATTTATCGTTTATAAAGCCAGGGTCTACTTTTAAGCTAATAGAATCTAATGCAGAGCGGTTGTAGTTAATGGTATCCATATTCGTTATAGATTTGATATCGTTGGTTTTAAGTTTCCAAATCCAGCGTCTTTCAAAGTGTGTGCTATCTTTGTCTACATTAAAAGTAAAAGCAATTTCATTTATATTTTCCCAGTTTTCAAAACCGTGCGCATTGGCTATTTTTTTGGCAATGGTTAATGGTTTCGCTTCAGGAATTGATTTTGTATTGTCTTTACAAGCTGTAATTAATAGCGTTATTAGAGTTATGTAGATGAAGTTTTTCATAATTTAGTTTTTTGTAAAGATACTTTGAAGATGACAAATAATAGTAAATATTTTAAAACAAACAAAGCCACTTGGAATCAAAAAGTAAAAGTACATGCCGAAAGTGATATGTACAATATGGAAGCTTTCAAGGAAGGGAAATCTTCTTTAATGCCGTATGAGTTGGAAGCTTTGGGAGATGTAAAAGGAAAGTTGTTACTGCATTTGCAATGCCATTTTGGTCAAGATACATTAAGTTGGAGTAGGCTAGGTGCTAAATGTACTGGTGTGGATTTAAGTGATGAAGGTATAAAGCTTGCTAAATCTTTAAATAAAGAATTAAAGTTAGATGCTGAGTTTCTATGTTGCAATGTCTTGGAAACATCTCAGTATATAAAAGAAGAATTTGATATTGTGTTTACAAGTTATGGGGTTATAGGTTGGTTACCTGATTTAAAACCTTGGGGAAAAATGATAGCCGAACGCCTAAAACAAGGTGGTACATTTTTTATGGCAGAATTTCACCCGATAGTTTGGATGTTCGATTATTTAAATGAAAAACCAATAATAACATATGGCTATATGCAAGATGAGGTAATTTATGAAGAGTACGAAGGGACTTACGCTAACCAAGAATCTACAATAACAAGTAAGGAATATGGGTGGAACCATGGTTTAGGCGAAGTGATTTCTGCACTTACCGAAGCTGGATTGCGCATCGATTATTTAACTGAGCACAATGAGAGTCCTTATAATGTGTTACCAAATTTGACTAAAACTGATAATGGTATGTTTGTTACAAATGACAAATTATATCCTTTAATTTTTACTTTAAAAGCCACCAAGATTTAAAAAAAAAGTAGCTTTTTATTTTATATCATACTTGTCTAAAAATCTCAAGATTAACTCGGCTATTTCTCCTGTTTTTTCTTCAGCAGCAAAATGGCCTGCATCCAAAAGATGAAGTTCCGCGTTTGGCAAATCCTTTAAATACGCTTTAGCGCCATTCGCATTAAATTTTAAATCCTTTTTACCCCATACAATTAATGTTTTAGGTTGATTTTCCTTTAACATGTTTTGCCATTTTGGATAGCTCAATAAATTGGTGTTGTAATCCTGAAATAGTTGCACTTGTATGTCTCTGTCTTTTTTAGAATTTAGAAAAGCTAAATCGTGTATCCATGCATCCGGACTTTGGATGTTCATATTTCTTTCATCTAAATCGAATAAATACTGCTTGTTAATCACGGCGTCTTTTCCTGTTAGATTGTATAGGAAATCGTATTTTGTTTGTGAGGTGTCGGTTTGGGCGGTTCTAAAAAAGGCTTGCCTTTTTTCGGTTAAACCATCAAGATAAGCATTTGCGTTTTGCACAATTAAAGCATCAATGCGGTTAGGGTTTTCCATCATCATTCTATAACCTACAGGAGCTCCAAAATCTTGCATATACATCACATAGTTTTCAATGTGGAGTGTTTCTAAAAGTTTCTGAGTATAATTGGCTAATAAATCAAAGGTATATTTAGTTGTTTTCGGGTCTAGGTGAGAGCTATAACCCGAGCCTAAATTATCTGGCGCAATAACATAGTAGTGCGTTGATAGCATAGGAATTAAATTTCTATAGGAATGTGAAGACGATGGATAACCATGAAGTAAAACTATAACCGGATTCTTTTTATCACCAGCAGCTCTGTAAAACAATTTTACACTATCAATCTCGGCATAGTTGTATGTGGTTGCGGGAGGTAAAAAGAAATTGTTTTTGTTATCTTCTTTAATACTGTTACATCCAAATAATGCTAGGCTTAAAATTGAAATAATTATTAAGTGTTTCATTGTTTTTGTTTTCAGGTTAAAAATTGCTGATTGAGAGATTAGACGTATTTATTTTGTATGCTTGCGCATAAAGCTCCTCATTTTTTTAATAATAGCATCGCCATCTTCTTCCAAAGCAAAATGCCCTGTATCATAAATGTTATAATCGATATTTGTAACGTCTTTTTTAAAGGCTATAGCACCACTTTCAGGAAAAAAAGCATCGTTTTTACCCCAAACAATTAATAAAGGCGGTTGGTTATCTCTTAAATACTGTTGCCATTTTGGATACAATTTTACATTGTTTTGGTAATCGTAAAATAAATCTAAATTTACAGCATGAGCGCCTGGTCTAGAAAGTCTTAAGTAATCTAAATTCCAGTTATCTGGGTTTACGGTCTCTATATTTCTAACGCCATGTGTGTATTGCCATTTTAAACCTTCTAAAGAAAACGCTGGTAATAACGCTGTTTCGGTAGTTTCGTTTCTGTCTTTCCAAAGCGCTCTTATGCCTTTCCAAGCATCACCTAAACCTGCTTCGTAAGCGTTTCCGTTTTGATTAATTATGGCTGTAATTCTTTCAGGGTTTGCTGTAGCAAGTCTAAAACCAACTGGAGCGCCATAATCTTGAATCATTATGGCATAGGTATTAACGTTCTTTTTTTCAAGAAATGCATTTATGGTTATAGCTAGGTTATCAAAAGTGTATTCAAATGTATTTGAATCTGGAAAATCACTATTGCCAAAACCAGGATAATCTGGAGCGATGAGGTGATATTCGTTTGATAACTGATTTAATACTTTTCTGTATTGATGTGATGATGCAGGAAAACCGTGGAGTAAAACGATACTTGGGTTTTCTGGATTACCAGCTTCTCGGTAAGCTATATTTATTCCATTGACTTCGATGGATTTGTAAGCTACATTTTCATGCTGAATAGAGGTTTCTATTTTTGTTTCTACTGTTTTGGTTTGTGCTGAGGTGTTGTCTTTACAAGACGCAAAAAGGAGTAGGATGGATAGTGCGTAAATTATATTTTTCATAATGTTTTATGTAAATGTTTATTCCATTTTAATGTTATTAATCAAATGGATTCAAATTAAAATGAAATAAAAAGCCATAGCACTTTGTGTTTTGTTAGCTATGGCTTTTATAATTTTGTGTTTTAGTTTCTACCAGCCATAACGCCACCATCGGTGTCCCAAATAGCACCTGTAACCCATGATGCTTTGTCTGAAAGTAAGAATACAATACTGTTTGCTACATCTTGAGATTCTCCAAAACGTCCAATAGGGTGAAAGCCGTTAAAACCAACCAATGCTTCTGCTGCAGCTTGTTCTCCTCCAAAAACACCGTGATAAACAGGTGTGTTTACTAAAGCTGGAGATACGGCGTTAACGCGAATGTTATCTTCTGCTAATTCCATGGCTAAATGTTGCGTTAAAGAGTGTAAACCTGCTTTTTGCATAGAATATGCTGTAGATGGTGTTGCTTTTACTGCTTGTTTTGCCCACATTGAACCTACGTTAACAATAGACCCACCTTGAGTTGCTTTCATTTTTTTAGCAGCACTTTGTGTAATGAAAAAGAACCCTCTATTTAAATCTAAATAAGAGTTGTAATCTTCCATAGTATGGTCTAAAAATGGTTTTGGGCCAAAAATACCAGAAGCATTTACTAGAAAATCTAAATTTTCTAATTCTGAAATTTTAGATACTAATTCATCCACTTCTTCTGTTTTAGAAATATTTACGGCATGTTTAATTAAGTTAGGAGCATCTGCTACTTTGTCAATATTTCTACCTACAATATGTACGGTTGCTCCACCTTCTAATAAACTGTTTGCTGTTGCGTTACCAATACCGCTTGTTCCACCAATTACTAAGGCTACTTTGTTTTCGAATTCTTTCATGTTATTTATTTTTTATAATTTATAATTTATAATTGAACAGACAAGTCTGTCTTTGTTTGTGTAAATTTTTTTAAGATATGATTTGCGAACACAATTGTTTTGTTTCTTTTATTGGCCAATCTTCTTGGTGTAAATGGCTTTCGCCAACAGCACCTTCGTAGAGTAAGTATATTTGTCTGGCAAGAGATTTAACTTGCGCTTCTTTTACATTTTCTAAATTGTTTGTAATAAGTTTTGATATTAAATCAATAAAACTATGTTTTTGCGATTGAATTTCTGTTCTTATAATTTCGTTGTCTTTCGGGATTTCAGAAACTGTTTTAATACACCAACACCCGTTAAAATCTTTATCTCTGAAAAAGAGTTCGAGAAAATCGAAAATAGCTAAAACTTGAGCTTTACCTTTTGGTTTCGATGTTGTAAAATCTTCTACATCTTGAATGAAACTGGTGTTTTTAAACTTAAGATAAGCCAAGCAAATCTCTTCTTTAGATTTAAAATGATTGTAAAGCGTTGCTTTGGCAATACCTGCTTCTGAAATAATTTCATTGATTCCCGTGGAATTATAGCCGTTCTTATAAAATAAGAACGAAGCCGTTTCAATGATTCTATTTTTTACTTCAGAATGTTTCATAGTGCAAATATAAATAAAAAAATCAAAAAACAGACAAGTCTGTCTGTTTTTTGATTTTAAAATATTATTTAGTCGATAAGTTAATAATGTTCTCTGTTTTAATTTTAGATAATTCCTTTAGTTTTTCAGCTTCAAAAAGTTCTGGAAGCTGGTCTAATGGCGTACCTACTTCGGCTTCGTAGTTTGTGTAGTCTTGAAAAGTAATACCGTCTACAACCTGTTTGTTGTAAGCTGATCTAAAACGAACTCCTCTTTTATTTACAGAATAATTATAAGCTAAGTAATCTATTTTTTTTGTTTCGGTATTTATCCAGTAGCGGTATTGATCGTCAAAATCTTCTCCACCACCTTCTTGATTAAATGTTATACCTAAAACAGCATAGTTTTTTCCTTTAATAGTTATGTCACCAATATAAGTTTTATTTACAGAGGCATCATTTAGCTTATGTGGTAACGTAGCAAAGTAAATAACAGAATTTATTGCACCAGTTGCTCCTTTAATTTGTTTATCGGTTAGGTTTATAGTATCTCCATTAACGGTTCTATAAAGTTTACCGTTTTTAAGAACATCGGTAGTTATGTTGTTATCCTTTTTAAAAATTTTGGTGTATGTGTAATTTTGGTCATCATTTTTAAAATGATAGGTATTGTCTCTAAAAGTAAAGCTATAATTGGCAGAATTGTATAGATCGCCACCATGAGCTTCTATAGCTTGGTTTAAAATAATTTCTGCTTTTGAAGCTGGTTTTACTTGAGGTGCTGTCTCTTCTTGAAGAGAAGACGTTACAATTTCTTTTTTTTTATCGTTACAAGCAAGAAACGTAATGCTGCATGCTAATACTAAAATATACTTATGTATTCTCATTTTATAGTTTTGGGTTTTTACTGAAAATAATTTAATGTGATGATTTCAATAATTCCTTCGGAAATTTAGCTTTAAATCTATTTAATCTTGGTACTGATACATTTTTAATGTAAGGATGATCAGGATGTAAGCGTTCGTAATTTTGATGATAATCTTCGGCTAACCAAAATTTTTGGAATGGATAAACTTCGGCTGCAATTTTTACATTCAGCTTTTCGGCAAGAGCTGCTTTCTTATTTAAAATAACTTGTTTCTGTTTATCGTTTTGGTAGAAAATAATAGATCGGTATTGAGAACCGCGATCGTTTCCTTGGCCATTAACCTGAGTTACATTCTGTGATGCAAAATAAACATCAACTAAAGTTTCAAAACTAACAACTTCTGGGTCGTAAATAATTTCTACGGCTTCAGCATGACCTGTTTTGCCGGTATTACTTGCTGCGTATGTGGGTTTTGTAGTGTAACCTCCAGAATAGCCAGAAATAGACTCGTCTACACCTTTTACGCTTTCGTAAATGGCTTCTACACACCAAAAACATCCACTTGCAAAGTAGGCGCGTGCTTTTCCGTTTTTAATAGGCATCTCTATAGGGTCTGCGGTTTGAACGTCTAGTTGCTGTTGTTTGTTTTGTGCTGTATTTTGGCAACTAAAAAATAATGTAATTGCTAATATTGGAATAATATGTTTCATAAAATATATTTTGTTCTTGGGCTTTAGACGTATAAAGTTATGAAAACTTAAAGGGAGTTGTATAAAATTAGTCTACCAGATTAATTTTAAATATAGATTTAGATAGCGTGTTATACTGTTTTTGGCAAAGTGGCCCGCGATAGGGATTGCAACGGTAGCTTTTGGTGAGGCGCGCATCGAGCCAAAACTTTAGTGGAAAGCCCGACCCAAAGGGATCGCCAAAAATATAGGCATAAAAAAAAGCCTCTAGATTAACTAAAGGCTTTTTTTATGTATTGGAAATGAATTAAAGTTTAGAAAACATTTTTTCCATTTTCGCTTTTTGTTCTTCGGCAAGTGCAGCATCTACTAAGATACGTCCACTGTGCTCATCAGTAATCACCTTTTTACGGGCAGCAATTTCTACTTGTACTTGTGGTGGAATTGTAAAAAACGATCCTCCAGATGCACCTCTTTCAATTGGCACAACAGCTAAACCATTTTTCACATTTTGGCGAATACGGTTATAAGCAGCAACCAAACGAGATTCGATTTGCGTTTTGTAATCTTCAGATTTTTGGAACAAAGCTTGCTCTTCTTTTTCTGTTTCGCTTAAAATGGCATCTAGCTCATTTTTTTTGTGCTTCAAGTGATTTTGACGCTCTTTTAAACGATCTTTAGTTTCAGAAATGACTTGTTTTTTTTGCTCGATTTGCACTTTAAATTCTTTAATGTGCTTTTCTGCCAATTCAATTTCTAATTCTTGAAATTCAACTTCTTTTGTTAAAGAGTTAAATTCACGGTTATTTCTAACGTTTTTTTGTTGTTCGCTGTACTTTTTAATCAAAGATTTTGCTTCTTCCATTAAATTTTTCTTTCCAGTGATGTCGTTGTCTATAGCTTCTAAGCTTGAAACAAGCTTTTCTAATCTTATATTTAATCCGGCAACTTCATCTTCTAAATCACGAACTTCTAAAGGAAGTTCTCCACGAACATTTCTTATTTCGTCTATACGAGAATCTATGAGTTGTAAATCGTATAAAGCTCTTAAGCGGTCTTCAACAGTTACTTCTTTCTTTTTAGCCATACTTTAAAAATACTTAACAGGATTGGTATTTGTCTTTGATAAAATGATGGCAAAATTAGTGATTTTTTTTGTAAGATACGCTACTAAAAGGTTTTTTGTGAATTGCTCACTTTCATAATGACCTATATCGGACAAAAGAATACTGTTTTCGGCCATAAAAAAGTCGTGATATTTTAAATCTGCGGTTACAAAGGCATCAGCACCAGCAGCTTTAGCGTTGTTAATAGCAAAGCTTCCAGAACCACCTAAAACGGCTACTTTTTTAATTTTTTTGTTTAAAAATGCGGAATGACGAATAAATCCGGTATTCATTTTTGTTTTAAGATGATTTAAAAAAATAGTTTCGTCCACGGCTTCAGTGAATTCGCCAATCATGCCCATGCCAATATTCTGATTTTTGTTTTCTAAAGTGGTTATTTCGTAGGCTACTTCTTCGTATGTGTGAGTTTTAAAAAGAGTCTCAATTATTTTAGATTCCAAATGTTTGGCAAAAGTTACTGTGATTTTTGTTTCTTCCTCAATATGAGTTTTTCCTTTTACTCCAATAGTAGGATTTGAGTTTTCGTTACCATTAAAGGTACCGAAGCCTTCTACATTAAAACTACAGTTGTTGTAATTGCCAATACTGCCAGCTCCTGCTTTAAATAAGGCACTGCGTAGTTCTTCAGCTTCGTTTTTGGGAGCGTAAGTGCTTAATTTTTTTATAGTTTCGCTTTGCGGTATTAAAATGCGTTGGTTTTTAAGTTGTAACTGCTCGCATATCATATAGTTTACACCTTGTTGGGCATTATCTAAAGCGGTATGCATGCTGTAAATAGCAATGTCGTTTTTAATGGCTTTTAAAACCACACGTTCCACATAGTTTTTCCCTGTTATTTTTTTTAATCCTTTAAAAATAATGGGGTGGAAGCTTATAATGAGGTTGCATTTTTCTGCGATAGCTTCGTCTACCACAGTTTCTAAGGTGTCTAAAGTTACTAAAACACCTGTTAATTTTGAGTTTTTATCGCCAACCAAAAGGCCTACGTTGTCAAAATCTTCGGCATAAGCTAACGGAGCCAATTGCTCTAAGTGATTTATGACGTCTTGAATGATCATAATGAAATAAATTTTACATCAAAGATAAAATAATTACTTTCGTGGTAATGAAAATTTTGAGATACATATTGTTTCCTATAATGCCTTTTTATTATTTAGCGACTTGGTTGCGTAATAAATTATTCGATTTCGGTATTAAAAAATCTAAATCGTACGCTTTTCCTGTTATTTGTGTGGGTAATTTAAGTACAGGTGGCACTGGCAAAACACCAATGATTGAATATTTAATTGGGTTATTGAAAAAGGATTATAAAGTTGCTACACTAAGTCGTGGTTATAAACGTAAAACGGAAGGTTTCCAATTGGGTGATATAAACGCTTCCGCGGAAACAATAGGAGACGAGCCTTTTCAGTTTTATAATAAATTTAAAGATGATGTTTTAGTTGCTGTCGATGCCGATAGACAAAATGGTATCGATCAATTGAGAAGTTTAACAAATGCTCCTGAAGTTATTTTGTTGGATGATGCTTACCAACATAGGAAGGTGAAAGCTGGATTTAATATTTTATTGACAACCTACGCTAATCCGTATTTTCATGATGTAGTTTTGCCAACGGGGAATTTGCGTGAGCCAAGATCTGGAGCCAAACGTGCAAACATTGTTGTGGTAACTAAATGTCCCGATAATCTATTGGATAGTGATAAGGCTAAGTTCTTAAAGCTTATTAATTCTAATGAAAACCAGCAGGTATTTTTTAGCTCTATTGCATATTCTAATAGATTAATTTCTTCGGAAAAAACTCTAGAGATTAAAGAATTAGAGGTGTTTACGTTAGTTACAGGAATTGCAAATCCTAAACCATTAATTGATTTTCTTGAACTTAAAAACTTAAAGTTTGAGCATTTAAACTTTAGAGATCATCATAATTTCACACCTGATGATATTGCAGAATTAAGTAAAAAAGAATTAATAGTTACTACAGAAAAAGATTTTATGCGTCTTAAAGATTATGAGGTTTTAAAAAACAAATTGTTTTATTTACCTATTACAATTTCTATCGATAATGAAAAGGAATTTAGTTGTGTAATAAAAAGATATTTAGACGTTTAAGAAGTTGTTGAAATGTTCTTTTTAGAAGCTAAAGCATTGTAGAGTTTTTTCTCAAACTCATCTTGCTTAAAAGGTTTTGGTATAATATCTGTAAAACCAGCTTCGTCAAATTCATGCATTTTATCTTCAATAGTAACCGCTGTAAGTGCAAAAATAGTTAAGTCTTTATCAAACATTCTTATTCTTTTGGTAGCCTCAATACCGCTAATACCTGGCATGTGAATATCCATTAAAATAATGTTATAATCATTCGCTTTTATCTTTTCTACAGCATCTTCGCCGTTATCGGTAATTTCACATTGAAGCTCCATTTTAGTAAGGATTTTTTTGGTAATCATTTGGTTAATTTTGTTATCCTCAACAACCAATATTCTCACATTTTTTAAATCGAGCTCCTCCTTGTTGCCTTCAAAATAGTCGGCTTTTACTTCCTGGGCTTCTTTTATAGCGCTAAATTCAATAGGGATTTCAAAATAAAAGGTTGTGCCTTTTCCTATTTCACTTTTTAAATAGATTTGTCCTTTTAAAATTTCAATTAAACCTTTAACAATAGATAAGCCTAAACCTGTTCCTCCATATTTTCTATTAATTTGAATAGAGCCTTGTGAGAAACTCTCGAACATATGGTCTTGTTTTTCTTGAGTAATTCCAATACCATTATCTTCTACTTCAAAGCGTAGGGTATAAATTTTATCGACCTGGTCTATTTTATAAACACGAATCCAAATATCTCCATCTTTGGTGAATTTTATAGAGTTACCTACAAGGTTAATAAGGATTTGTGATATTTTTAATTGATCGGCAATAAAGTTTTCTGGTAAATCTTTATCGTATTCAAAATGAAGATTAACATTATTGTCTTCGGCAGAGTTTGTTAATGCTAAAACAATATTGTTTATTTTTTTATTTAAGTTGAATGGTTCTGGTTCTAAATCGACTTTATTAGCTTCAATTTTATTAATTTGAAGGATGTCGTTTATAAAGGTTAATAAGTAATCTCCTGAGAATTTAAGCGATTTTAAATGCTGTATTTGTTCTGGTTTTGGGTTTTCTTCTAATAACATGTTACTTAAACCAGTTACGGCGTATAGTGGAGTTCTAAGCTCGTGCGTTACAGTAGATAAGAAGTTTGCTTTAGTTTTGGATGCTAACTCGGCTTTTTCTTTAGCAAGAATAAGTTCTCCGTTTTTTTTGTGTAGCATGTTATTCGTTTTTAAACGAATATTATTGTTTTTATACAGTGATAAGGTTAGAAGTGAAAGAATGGTAATTAAAGCAACACTTAAAACTGAAATTAACGTGTTTATAGTACTTTCAGCTTCTTTTTTTTCTAGTTTTTTATTAACCTGTTCTAGCTCTGCACTCATATTATTGAGTAAAGGTAGATTGAATTGGTTTTTTTCTAAATCAATTTTTAAACCACGAATGGAATCCGAAAGTTCTGTGTGTGCTATTAAATAATCTCGAGATTTTTTAAAATCATTTAAGGAATAAGAAATGTCACTAAGTACTTTGTATGCTAAGTTTTTAAGGTTTACAAAGTTATTAGCTTTTGCTATTTTTAGCCCTTCTGCGGTAGCTTGTAAGCCATGTTTATAATCTCTTAACTCACTATAAACTATACCTTGATTTATTAAGCTTTCACTTTCTGTGCTTAAAAAGTTGTTTTTTCTGGATAGGGCTAATGCTTGCTCAAGGGTTGTTCGTGCTTTTTTATAATTATTTAAAAGCATATAAGTTTTACCCTCTAAAAGTAAGGTTTCTGCTAGTTTATTTTCTAATTCTACTTGTTGAAATAAAGTTTTTGCTGAAATAAAATAATCAAGTGCTTGGTAGTAATCTTTCTTACTAATAAAAACTTCACCTAAAGTTTTAAAAGAGCGTGCCAAGTTCGCGTCGTCTTTTGTTAAGCGCTGTATTTCTATAGATTTGTTAAGCGAAGCTATCGCTTTATCAGGTTGGTCTATAATAAGTTGTAGACGACCTTTAAAAGAATAAATAAGCCCTTTGCTTTCTTGTTTTTCCGTCTTTTGGGCTAAAGCTAAGGCATCGTCTAGGTTTCTCAGAGCTTCATAGTTATCATCGGCCTCTAATGCTAACTGTGCTTGTTTTATATAGTGATCTATATTATTTTGAATAAGTTCAGGGTCGTTCTCTATAGTTTGTTGAGACCAGCCTAAAACACTAAACAGCACTAATAGAGCGATTAATGAGGGTTTTATTTTGAACATAAATATACGGTTACTAACAAATATAATTTTTTACTCCGACAAAGTACACTTTTTTGCTGATAAATTACATATTAAGTCAATTATTCTTGAAGAGTAGCCCGTTTCATTATCATACCAACCAATTATTTTTACCATATTGCCAATAACGGAAGTCATTTGCGAATCAAAAATACAAGAGTGTGTATTACCTACAATATCAATAGATACAATAGGATCTTCTGTATATTCTAAAACCCCTTTATAATTTGTGTTAGCGGCTTCCTTAAAGGCAGAATTAATTTCTTCAATAGTAACTGTTCGTTTTACATTTAAAGTAATATCGGTTAGCGATCCATTAATAACTGGAACCCGAATACCACAACCACCAATAACGTTGGCTAGTTCTGGAAATATTTTAGTTAATGCTTTTGCTGCTCCAGTAGTTGTTGGAACAATAGATTGGCTAGCAGCACGTGATCTCCTTAAATCACGATGTGGTTGGTCATGCAAACTTTGGTCGGTGGTGTAGGAGTGAACTGTTGTAATATATGCCTGATCAATACCGCAGAGTTTATTGATAATATCAATCATTGGTGCGGCATTATTTGTTGTACACGATGCATTTGATATTATAGTTTCGGTGCCATCAATACTATCTCCATTAACACCGAGTACAATGGTTTTTATATCATCTTCAATAGGTGGAACACTTAAAATAACTTGCTTTGCTCCGTTTTTAATATGAAGTTCTAATTCTGGAATTGTTTTAAACTTTCCGGTAGATTCAATAACGAAATCAACATTAAAAGGTTCCCAATTAATGTTTTTCGGATGGTTTTCGTTTAAGAGCGCTACCTTTTCGTTATTTACTATAATATGATTTTCATCTGAAGAAACTGTACCATTAAAACGCCCATGAACACTATCGTATTTTAGTAAATGACTTAGTGTTTTAGTATCGGCTAAATCATTTATGGCAACAACTTTTATATTGTCATGACTTTGAAGCAATCTAAAAACACGACGTCCTATCCTACCAAAGCCATTTATTGCAATGTGAATCATGTTTAGTTAATGTGTTTTTGAGCTTTGTAAGAAGATCTTACAAGTGCGCTACTTTCAACATGACGGAAGCCTAACTCCAATCCAATTTCTTCGTATTCTTTAAATTGATCTGGATTTATAAACTGTTTTACTGGTAAGTGTTTTTTACTCGGTTGTAAGTATTGGCCAATAGTAACAACGTCTACGTCATGAGCTTTTAAATCGTGTAAAGTTTCAATAACTTCTTCACGTTGCTCTCCTAAACCAAGCATAATACCAGATTTTGTTCTACGCTGCCCTTGTTGTTTTAAATATTTTAAAACGTCCATACTTCTGTCGTATTTGGCTTGTATACGTACTTCTCTACTTAATCGTCTAACCGTTTCTATGTTATGCGATACTACTTCTGGAGCAACATCAATAATTCTATCAAGATGTTGTTCTATACCTTGAAAATCTGGAATTAAAGTTTCTAGAGTCGTTTCAGGATTCATTCTACGGACTGCCTTTACGGTTTCACTCCACATTATGCTTCCCATATCTTTTAAATCATCGCGATCTACACTAGTTAAAACCGCATGTTTAATTTTCATTAAATTTATAGAGCGTGCTACTTTTTCAGGTTCATCCCAATCTACAGTTTCTGGTCGGCCGGTTTTAACGCCACAAAACCCGCAAGAGCGCGTGCAAACATTACCTAAAATCATAAAGGTTGCAGTTCCTTCTCCCCAGCATTCGCCCATGTTAGGGCAACTTCCAGAGGTGCAAATGGTGTTTAAGCTGTATTTATCAACTAAACCACGTAATTCTGTGTATTTTTTTCCGGTAGGTAGTTTAACGCGAAGCCATTTTGGTTTGGCTTGACGTTCTGGTAGTATATTTGAAATCGTTTCGCTATTCATATCTATAAAATGTAGAAAGCAAATATACGAAGTATTCTATAAAAAGCAGTCCTGTTTACTTATCTTGAATAATCTCGGCAAGTAGTTTTTTTGCTCGTAAAAGTTTAACTTTTATATTATTCATGGGTTCGTTTAGTTGTTTCGATATTTCTTTGTAGCTTAACTCTTGAAAATAGCGCAGATTTATAATTTCTTGATAATGGGGTTTTAGCTTTTTAATATCACGAAGTAACTTGGCTAGATGTTGCTCGGTAATAAGGATGTCTTCTGGAGAAGGAGACTCGTCTAAAACTTGAAAAGCTTTTTTATCCGAGTTAGAAATAACTTGGGTGATTGAGTTTTTTTCTTTCCGAAGTAAATCGATATGAAGGTTTTTAGAAATTGCAATTAACCACGTTTTAAAGGTGTACTTTTCATCGAAAGTTTCAATTTTATCAAAAGCTCTCGAGAAAGTTTGAATAGTAACATCTTCAGCATCATTTTCATTTTGAATACGTTTTAACTGAAAACCATAAACATCATCCCAATATAAATTTAATAAAAAATTAAAGGCTTTCTGGTCGTTAGACTTTGCTCGTTTTATGGCTTCGTTTATTTCCAAAAATTAGGTTTTGAGATTAAGTTATTAATAAAAATGGCAAATTGTGAAATGATAAGAGAAATTTCTAAGATAGGAAGTAATAGTAAAATATCTATTTCCTTTAATTTTTTCGACGAAAAACCAATAATTAGATATTGAATACTTAATCGAAGTAAAAATAAGCTTAAAACAATAGGCCAGCTATATGCGATTGTTAATAGTGTTATTGTCAATACCCAAAATAACACGTTTGACAAATAAAACAATCCTAGTAAAAATTTATGTTTCGATTTGTATAAGTGCGCTGTTGAAACGTGACGTCTTTTTTGTTTATACCAAGCCTTAAAATTAGATTTTGGTATCGAGGTGGTAAAACTGTTATTTGAAAAATTAATGGCAGTGTTTTTAGAGTTTGCCACTTGGTTTATAAACAAATCGTCGTCGCCAGAGCGTACCTTTATATGTTTTATAAAACCATTGGCTTTAAAGAACTCGTTTTTCGTATAAGCTAAATTTCTGCCAACACCCATATAAGGCATTCCTAATTTTGCAAATGAAAAATATTGAACGGCTGTCATAACCGTTTCAAAACGAATAAGTTTATTTAAAAACGAATATTTAATTTTTGAATAGCCACCGTAACCTAGAATAATTGATTTTTCATTACTGAAATATGCGCTCATTTCCTTAATCCAATGCTTAGAAACGGGCTCGCAATCGGCATCTGTAAATAAAAGATAATCGTGTTTTGATGCTTTTATACCTAGCGTTAAAGCGTATTTTTTATTACCCCAAAAGGCTTCAATACTTTTTACATCAACAATTTTTATATTGTTATGTTTTTTTGCAAAATTTTCAAGAACATCTAGAGTTTCATCATACGATCCGTCATTGATTAAAACAATTTCAAACTCGGGATAATCTTGATTTATTATAGAAGGAATGAACGTTTTTAAATTTTCAGCTTCGTTTTTAGCGCAAATAATTACAGAAACAGCAAAGTTTTTGGAAGATGGTTTTTTTTGTTTTAGAAAAGCAAAGTTTCCAAAAATAAAAAGATAATAAACCACTTGAATAAAGACTACGACAATAAATGCGTAGAGTAGCACATCAAGTATAATCATTAAAATTTAAGAATGTTGAGGTTCGTTACAATCGGCATATTGGTCTGGTGTTTTTCCACAAAACCCACAGGCTTCTCCATCTTTATTAAGCATTGGGTTTTGGCTTGCGCAAGTACCTGCAAATTTACCGTCTTTTTTTGCCCATATTTTAATGGCAATTCCAGCAACACCAACTCCTAACAAGACAATAGTTATTAGTAAAAGTTTCATAATAAAATGTGATTTTGGTTCTTAAATGAGTCGAAAAAAGTTTTATAAAATAACAAAAACATGTCGCTTTTCAAGCTAACAATATAATTGGCTGCAAAGATATGATTTTAACATGTAATAAAAGAACTGATAATTAAGGAATTGTGACCTATTAGATGTTTTAGTGTCTAAAGTTAAAATAGACAGCACATTAGGTGTTATTTAACCAATTAAAATTATTAATTATGAAGAAATTATTTGCAGAGTTTTTTGGAACGTTTTGGCTTGTTTTTGGAGGCTGTGGTAGTGCTATTTTTGCTGCGGGTTACCCAGAACTAGGAATTGGTTTTTTCGGTGTAGCTTTCGCATTTGGTCTTACGGTTTTAACTATGGCTTTTGCTGTTGGACATATTTCTGGCGGACATTTTAATCCTGCTGTTTCTATTGGTTTATGGGCTGGAGGAAAGTTTGATGCTAAAGATTTGATAGGCTATGTTGCTTCTCAATTAATTGGTGCGGTTGCTGCGGCTGGAGCATTATATTTAATTGTTAGTAATAAAGCAGATTTTGAAACTGTAGGCGGTTTTGCTGCAAATGGTTATGGTAATTTGTCTCCTGGCGGTTATTCTATGACGGCTGCTTTAATAGCAGAATTTCTATTAACTATGTTTTTCCTCCTAATTATTTTAGGAAGTACAAATTCTAGAGCACCCAAAGGTTTTGCACCAATAGCTATTGGTTTAGGCTTAACCGTAATTCACTTAATAAGTATTCCAATTACTAATACATCTGTTAATCCTGCTCGTTCTACTAGTCAAGCCTTATTTGCTGGTGGCGAGTTTACTGGACAACTTTGGTTGTTTTGGGTAGCTCCAATTGCTGGTGCTATTGTTGCTGGATTTATACATAAAGCATTATTCGATAAAGAATAGAAAAGAATAAACCCTATTAGCAATTCGTGTAGAATTGTATAAGACGTTTATTAATAGCAAGAAGAAAGCCTCATTTATTTGTAAATGAGGCTTTTAAATTTAGTTTAGTTTACGTGCTGCTCAAAAGTACTTTTAATGTAAAGTAATTTCTGCAACAGAGTTTTCAACAGAAGCAACGGTGTTTCCACCCTTTGGTTCAATAGTTATATTTAAAGCTAATGCGTTTTCAGCATAAGGTAAATTCATTAGTTTACGGTCGGTTTCGTTTAAAATACCTAAGCTTACCATTTGTCCTTGTAAATCTGCCCATATTTGGTAGCATTGTTCTTCTGGTAATTTAGGTAGGGATACTACATCAATCATAGAAGTTTTTTCTTTAGGATTTATATAAGCCACCGTTTTTAAATCTTTTGCACGTGCATTACCCGATATAATATACTTTTCAGTTTCAGGATTATTAAGTTTTAGAAGTTGTCTCATAACATTATCGAGCATGATGTTGTTTTGCTCAATATCGCTTCTTAAGTCAAAGATTTCATCTACAACAACTTGATTTTCCTTAGAAAGCTTTATGTTTTGATTGTAAAAGGAAAAAGATGTTCCAGCAAAAATAAACGCAACAAAACTAGCCGCAATAGTGTATTTGTACCATGATTTGTATTTCTTTTTTGCATTTAGATTTACAACAGGTTTCTCGTCTAGTTCGGCTAAAATATTATCTAAAATAAATTTAGGCGCTTCTACAGCATTTGTTTTTGTAACAATTTCTAGGTTATGTTGCAAACTGTTGTAGGCATTCTGTACATCTGGGTATTTTGAAATAAAAGACTCGACTTGTTCTGTTTCCGCAGAAGTTGTGTCACCAATTAGATATTTTTCTAATAGGCCAGAATTTAAAAAAGCAGTTATTTTTTCATTCATGACGTTAATAATTTAAGGATTGTAAATTTTTTTCAATTCACGTAATCCAATTTTTAATCTCGATTTTATAGTCCCTAACGGAATGTCTAGTTCATCACTAGCTTCTTGTTGGGTCATGCCTTCAAAAAAGAGGGCGTTTATTACAATTTGATATTTTTCTTCTAAAGTACTTAGATGTTTTTGAATATCTAAAACATCATCGTTTAGTTGGTTGGTAGTTATTTTATATACGGTTGAAGTTTCTATCTGGACTTCTTTGTTCGTTTTATTTTTTAGAGACCTTACTTTATCTATTGCTGTGTTGTATGCTATACGATAAAGCCATGTGAATAGCTTGGCTTTACTCGAATCGTACTTTTTAGCATAGCGCCAAATTTTTACAAAAGTTTCTTGTAGAACATCTTGGGCGGTATCCTCGTCGCTAATAATTTTCTGAATTACACCATATAGAGAGTCCGCATAGTTCTCATACAATAGCGTAATAGCTTTTTTATCACCACGTTCTAATAAATAAACTATGTCTTTTTCTATAGCTGAAATCAATGTAAAGTTGGTTTTATGATATGCAAATATACCAAAGTTAAGATTGTCTTTTTATTATAAGATATTTACTTCGGCTTCAATTGAAATATTAAAAAGTCGTTTCACCGTTTTTTGAATGAGTTTTGAGAGTTTAAAAATATCCGAGCCTTTTGCATCTCCGTAATTTACTAAAACCAAAGCTTGCTTTTTATGAACGCCATAATTGCCAAATTGTTTTCCTTTGAAACCAGATTTTTCAATTAACCAACCTGCCGGAACTTTTACTTCATTATCCGAAATGGTATAACTAGGCATATCCGGGAAGTTTTCAATTAATTTATCAAATTCCGATTTTTGAATAATTGGGTTTTTAAAAAAGCTACCACTGTTTCCAATATCTTTTGGATTTGGTAGTTTGCTTTCGCGAATAGCAATTACAGCTTTTGAAATATCTTGAATAGTGGGGTTTTTAATACCGTTTTCTTGAAGTTCGTTAGCAATAGTGCCGTAATTTATGTTAAGTTTATGGTTCTTTTTTGAGAGTTTAAAGCAAACGCTTGTAACAATATATTTATCCTTATTTTTTTGTTTAAATGTGGAGTTACGATACCCGAAATTACATTCTTCTTTTGTGAAATTTTCAAATTCAAGACTTTTTAAATTGATGGCTTCGCAAGATTCAAAAGTGTCTTTTATTTCAACACCGTAAGCACCTATGTTTTGAATAGGTGTAGTGCCAACATTTCCAGGAATTAACGATAAGTTTTCAAGACCTCCAAAATTATGCTCTAAACACCATAGTACAAACTCATGCCAGTTCTCGCCAGCTTGAGCTTTTACAATTGCGCTGTTTTCATCTTCAGAAATTATTTCAATTCCTTTTAAATTAATATGAAGCGCTAAACCTTCATAATCTTTGGTGAGTAACATGTTGCTTCCGCCACCAAGAATAAGTTTGTTTGGAAATCTATCTAATTCTAAAACTTGTTTTAAATCATTAATAGATGATACCGATGTAAAATGTTTTGCAACGGCATCAATACCAAATGTGTTATATGGTTTTAAGGATATGTTGTTAAGTATTTGCACTTGCACTAGTCTTTATAAACTTTTAAAGCTTGTTTTAAAATATTGACAGCTTTTATTAAGCTTTCCTTCTTAAGTACGTAAGCAATACGAATTTGGTTTAGACCAACACCTGGAGTTGAGTAAAATCCGGCCGCAGGAGCAACCATAACCGTTTCACCGTCTAAATCAAAAGACTCTAAAAGCCATTTAGCAAAATGATCGGAATCTTTTATTGGTAATTCAACTATACAGTAAAAAGCACCATTAGGTTTCGCTACTTTTAAGCCTTCTATTTTTTGTAATTCATTAATTAAAGTATTTCTTCTTTCAACATATTCCTCAATAACGTCATCAAAATAACTTTGTGGCGTTTCCAAAGCAGCCTCACTTGCAATTTGCGCATAAGTTGGTGGGCTTAATCTTGCTTGAGCAAATTTTAAAACCGTTTGCATAACTGCTTTGTTTTTCGAGACTAAACAGCCTACACGAGCACCGCACATACTGTAGCGTTTAGAAACTGAATCTATTATTATGGCATGCTCATCTACACCTTTTTCTTGTAAAACAGAATAATGTGTATGGCCATCATAAACAAATTCTCGGTAAACTTCATCGGCAATTAAGTATAAATCATGCTTAATTGCTATACTTGCCAATTGGTTAATTTCTTCTTTCGAATATAAATATCCTGTTGGATTGCCTGGATTGCATATTAAAATCGCTTTTGTTTTCGGAGTAATTAATTTTTCGAAAGCAGCAATTGTGGGTAATGCGAAATTATCATCTATTTTGCAAACTGCAGGTACAACTTTTACGCCAGCAGCAATTGAGAATGCAGTATAATTTGCGTAAAATGGTTCTGGAATGATAACTTCATCGTCAGGATTGATAACGCTACTAAATAAAAACTGTAATGCTTCACTAGCGCCTGTGGTTACAACTATATCGTCTAGGGTTACATTAATTTGATGTTTAGCATAATAGTTTGCAAGTTTTTCTCTATAGGTGTCCGAACCTTGAGACCTTGAATATGCAAGAGTTTCAATTGTATTGTTCTTAACAGCGTTTAGAGCGACTTCGGGAGTTTTAATATCTGGTTGACCAATGTTTAAATGGTAGATATATTTTCCTTTTTTAATAGCATCTTCTGCATAAGGAACTAATTTACGGATTGGAGACTCAGGCATTAAGAGCCCTTTTTTGGATATTGTTGGCATATGTATGGCTTTACATGCAAAGTTGCAAAAATTATCCTATATATTTTTTAAAACGGGGCTTAAATAGTTTAGTTCTTATAATGTTTAGTAAATTGTTAGGGATTAGTTTTATTTTATATGAAAAAGGCTCTTTTTGTTATGATTTTATTGGTTTTAGCGAGTGGTCTTTGCCATTCACAAGGGCAATTTATTATAAACAATAAAAAAGGCAAGGATAAAATAAAGTTTAAGCTTATTCATAATTTAATAATTATTCCTGTTGAAATTAACGGAGTTACCTTGTCTTTTTTGGTTGACACAGGCGTAAGTAAGCCAATAGTTTTTAATTTTCTGAATATTTCGGATTCTTTAAAAATTAAAAACCCTCAAAAAATATATTTAAAAGGATTAGGCGAAGGAGAATCTATTGAAGCGTTGCGGTCAAAAAATAATATTTTTAAAATTGGAGAGGCTATTAATATTAATCAGGATTTATATGCCATTCGCGATTCTAATTTAAACTTCAGCCCCAAATTAGGAGTACCTGTACATGGTATTATTGGTTACGATTTGTTTAAAGACCTAGTTGTCGAAATTAATTATGCAAAAGGTTTTTTAAAACTTATTAATCAAGCAGATTATAATAATAAATTATGCAGAAACTGTGAGATGTTAAGGTTAGAGTTTTATAAAAACAAACCTTATCTCAATGCCGAAGTTGAAATAGATGAAAGCCGTATTCCTGTGAAAATGCTTATAGATTCAGGTGGAAGTGATGCGCTTTGGTTGTTTGAAAATGAAGCAGATAATATTACATCAAGTAATCCCTCTTTTTATGATTTTTTAGGCCATGGTTTAAGCGGAAGTGTTTATGGTAAGCGTTCTAGAATTAAGGCGTTTCATTTAAATAAATTCACAATTAAAACCCCTAATGTAGCTTTTCCAGACTCTGTATCAATCGGGCAGGCTTTAAATCATAAAGAGCGTCATGGTAGTGTTTCTGGGAATATTTTGAAGCGTTTCAATCTGGTTTTTAATTATCGAAAAGCTAACGTAACACTCAAAAAAAATAGATTCTTCAAAGAATCATTTAAATATAATAAAAGCGGAATTGAATTAGAACATAATGGTGTGCGAATAATAAAAGAGGCTGAAAACTTTATTTCTAAAAATAAAATAAAGAATAAAACTATGGATAATGATAACACTAAAGTTGTGATTAGTCCAAGTTATAGAATGAGTATAAAACCAGCTTATGTTATTGTCGAATTACGAGCAGATTCACCAGCGCATAAAGCTGGATTGCAGATAGGGGATAATATTTTAAGTATAAATAATAAGCCAGCTTATCAGTTTACTTTACAAAAGTTAATAGAGTTATTTTACGATGATCACGGTAAACGCATAAAACTTAAAATAGAACGGGCAGGAACCGTTTTAACTTATAATTTTAAATTGGTAGATGTTTTGAAATAAAAAAGGCTTAAAATCTTGAGATTTTAAGCCTTTTTTAAAATTATTCTAGAGTTTATTGTTGAACAATACTCTTATCTTTTTTTTCTAACACACTTTGAGTTTTAGAATCTACAACTAGACCTTTAATTTTTAAGGCAACAGTTGGAGTCTCTGCATTAGAAATTACAGTAATTGTTTTTCTAATTGGGTTAACTCGGTTCGTGTCGTACTTTACTTCAATTACACCCGTTTTTCCTGGCATAATAGGAGCGTCTGGTTTTTTAGGTATAGTACAACCACAACTAGATGATACTTTAGATACAATTAATGGCTCATTTCCTGTATTGGTGAATTCAAATTCGCGAACACCATTAGATCCTTTTTGGATAGTACCATAATCGACTGTATCCGATTTAAACTCAATTTTAGCTTGTGCATTTACCGAAAAACTTACTAATCCGATAAATAAAATTGTAATAATTTGTTTCATGATTTTTTTATTTAATATTCTATAGGTTACAATTATCATCCTAAAAACTTAGGATATTTTATTGTCAATAATTTTAAAATCAAGTCAAACATACTCACTTTTTCCATCATCTGCAAAAATAATAGATGTATTACATGTTTATTAACATATTCAACTTGGTTGAGAGTACTTACAACGTTTTAGTGAATTCATTTAAAAATGCTAAAGTGTATTGTTTTAAAATTTTCAATACGGCTTATTGCTTTCACAGAAAAAGAAATATAAGTACTTTTGCAATTCAATATTCAAAAACTATTCCAAAGTATGCAAATTCCATCAAAATATGATGCAAGTCAGGTAGAAAGTAAGTGGTACGATTACTGGATGAAAAATAATTATTTTCATTCAACACCAGATGAAAGAGAACCTTACACCATTGTAATCCCTCCGCCAAACGTTACTGGCGTCTTGCACATGGGGCATATGCTAAACAATACTATCCAAGATGTTTTAATACGTCGTGCTCGTTTATTGGGTAAAAATGCGTGTTGGGTTCCTGGAACCGATCATGCATCTATTGCTACAGAGGCAAAGGTTGTTGCTAAATTAAAGGAACAAGGTATTGATAAAAACGATTTAACAAGAGAAGAGTTTTTAGAACACGCTTGGGAATGGACTCATGAATATGGAGGTGTAATTCTAGAGCAGTTAAAAAAACTAGGTTGCTCTTGCGATTGGGATAGAACAAAGTTTACTATGGACGACGATATGTCTCAAGCAGTAATAAAAGTTTTTATCGATTTACATGAAAAAGGACTTATCTATCGTGGTTACCGTATGGTAAATTGGGATCCTGAGGCTAAAACAACTTTATCTGATGAAGAGGTTATTCATGAAGAGCGTCAAGGAAATTTATACTATATCAATTATAAAATAGAAGGTAGTGACGATGTTTTAACCATTGCAACTACAAGACCAGAAACTATTTTTGGCGATTCTGCTATTTGTATTAATCCTAATGATGAACGTTTTGTTCACTTACGTGGAAAAAAAGCGATTGTTCCAATTTGTGGAAGAGTAATTCCTATAATTGAAGATGAATATGTCGATTTAGAATTTGGTACAGGTTGTTTAAAAGTAACGCCTGCACACGATGAAAATGATAAGGTTTTAGGTGATAAGCACAATTTAGAAGTAATTGATATTTTTAATGAAGATGCTTCTTTAAACAGTTTTGGTTTACAATTTGAAGGTCAAGACCGTTTTGTAGCCAGAAAAACTGTTGCAAAAGAACTTGAAACTTTAGGTGTTTTAATTAAAACAGAAATACATATTAATAAAGTAGGAACTTCTGAAAGAACAAAAGCTGTAATCGAACCGCGTTTAAGTGATCAATGGTTTCTTAAAATGGAAGAGTTGGTAAAACCTGCTATTGAAGCTGTTTTAGGTGAGAATGCTGAGATAAAGTTATTTCCAAAGAAATTTGAAAACACTTACCGTCACTGGTTGGAAAATATTCGCGATTGGAATATTTCACGTCAGTTACTTTGGGGACAACAAATTCCAGCCTATTTCTACGGAGATGGAAAAGAAGATTTTGTAGTTGCTGAAAATATAGAATCAGCATTAGAAAAAGCGCAAAAAGTAACGAATAACGCAGCTTTAACAACTGCCGATTTACGTCAAGATACCGATGCGTTAGATACTTGGTTTTCGTCTTGGTTATGGCCAATGTCTGTTTTCGATGGTATTAGAAACCCTGAAAACGAAGAGATAAAATATTATTACCCAACCAACGATTTGGTTACAGGTCCAGATATTTTATTCTTTTGGGTTGCAAGAATGATTATTGCAGGTTACGAATATAAAGATGAAAAACCGTTTAATAATGTATACTTAACAGGTCTAGTTCGTGATAAGCAACGCCGAAAAATGAGTAAAAGTTTAGGGAACTCTCCAGATGCTTTAAAACTTATTGAGCAATACAGTGCCGATGGTGTTCGTGTTGGACTTTTGTTAAGTTCTGCAGCCGGAAACGATTTAATGTTTGATGAAACTCTTTGTCAACAAGGGAAAGGTTTCGGGAATAAAATATGGAATGCTTTTAATTTAACCAACCTTTGGGAAGTTAGTGATAGTATTAAGCAACCAAACTCTAGTAAAATTGCATTAGAATGGTATGAAGCTAAATTTAGTTCTGCTTTAGTTGAAATTGAAGATCACTTTAGTAAATACCGTTTAAGCGATGCTTTAATGGCGATTTATAAATTAATTTATGATGATTTCTGCGGATGGTTATTAGAAATTGTAAAGCCGGCATACCAACAACCAATTGATGCAACGACTTACCATAAAGTAATGGCTGCTTTTGAAGATAATTTAAAAATATTACACCCATTTATGCCTTTCTTAACGGAAGATATCTGGCAATATATTTCTGAAAGAACACCAGATGAGGCTTTAATAGTTTCAAAATGGCCAGAAGCTAAACCTATTAATACGGAGTTGATTGCTCAGTTTGAATTTGCTTCAGAAGTTATTTCTGGAATTCGTACTATTAGAAAAGAAAAAAATATAGCTTTTAAAGATGCTATTAGTTTTTCTGTAATTAATAATGAAAACTCAGATACTACATTTGATGAGGTTATTGCAAAGCTTGGTAATTTAGAGACTTTAGAGTATGTAAAAGAGCCAGTGGAAGGTGCATTAACGTTTAGAGTAAAATCTAACGAGTATTTTATTCCAATGGATGGTGCGATTGATGTGGAAGCTGAAATAAAGAAACTTACTGAAGAGTTAAGCTATACTGAAGGTTTTCTTAAATCTGTACAGAAAAAACTTTCTAACGAACGTTTTGTAGCCGGTGCTCCAGAACAAGTTATAGCTAATGAACGTAAAAAAGAAGCCGATGCTTTAGCTAAAATTGAAACGTTAAAAGCGAGTTTAGCAAGTTTGGCATAATATTATAGAGTAATAGATTTATTTAAAAAGGGTGTTTTGATTTCGGTCAAAATACTCTTTTTTGTTTTAATATATTAGGATAGGTTAAAGGTGTTTTAGAGTGTTTTTTGAAAAAAAGGAGTAAGTAGTGTACAAGGTTTGTTTAAAACTCTAAAATTTTATTTCAAATGTTTTAAATGGTTAGAGGCAAGGTGTGAAAAGAAATAGTTGTAATGATTTAGGAAAAAATATCCTGATTATTAAAATTCTAGAATAATTAAACCATTTATAAGAAATTAAATTGCCTTGACGAAATTTCTTCAGAAGTAAAATGAAAAAACGATTTACTCGCGATATAAAAAGTAGTTATCTACAAGTTCAATATAAGTTTCCATAGCTTCACTCTCGCTAATATTCTTCACCTGAAATAAAGCATTAGTTTTAAAAGCATTGATAATAGGTTTCTTACTTTTTGGGCGACTATAATCGTTTGTTGCTTTTTTGTAATAGGCGTATAGTTTTAATAACGTATCTGCAGGAAATGGCTCTGTATGCGCATTTACCCGACTTACGGCGTCTTCAAACAGTATTTCTAAGTCTTTGCTAATCATTAATTTCTGCAATAATACTTTCGCCTCCGCGAACAACTTGATTAAGTTCTACTTTAATTTTAGTGTCCAAAGGTAAGAATAAATCAACTCTTGAACCAAATTTAATAAAACCAGAATCGGCGCCTTGTATGGCTTTATCGTCTACTTTTGCGTAGTTTACAATACGTTTAGCTAAAGCTCCAGCAATTTGTCTGTACAATACCTTTCCGTAGGTCTCGTTTTCAACAACTACTGTTGTACGTTCATTTTCTTCACTCGCTTTTGGGTGCCATGCTACTAAAAATTTACCGGGATGATATTTACTAAAAATAATATTTCCAGCAATAGGATAACGTGTTACATGTACATTTATTGGAGACATAAAAACGCTGACTTGTAATCGTTTTTCTTTAAAAAATTCTTTTTCAAAAACTTCTTCTATAACTACAACTTTACCATCTACAGGAGAAACTACTGTTTTTGGGTCTGCTACTGTTTTACGCTTTGGGTTTCTAAAAAATTGAAGTACTATTATTAAAAAAGCTAATACAGTAATCATTAATGCAATTCTAAGCCATGAGATAGCTATAAAATTATCAATTAATAGAAATAGTGCCACGACTAAAATTAGTGTGATAACTATAATTTTATTTCCTTCTTTATGAAACATAGTGCAAAATTCTTAAAAACAAATATATAAAAGGTGCTGCAAATATAATACTATCTAATCGATCTAATAGGCCACCATGCCCAGGCATTATGGTTCCACTATCTTTTACTTTAGCTTGGCGCTTAAATTTAGACTCTATTAAATCGCCCAAAGTACCTGTAACACTTACAATTATACTTAACATAAGCCAATGCGTCGAGTTTAAGGTTTTTGTGCAACTTGCAATAAAAAAACTTGCTATACAGGCAAAAAAGAGGCCTCCTAAAAAGCCTTCTACTGTTTTTTTAGGTGATATTTTTTCGAAAAGCTTCTGTTTTCCAAAGTTTTTCCCGACCAAATAGGCGAAAGTATCGTTTACCCAAACTAAAATAAAGGAGCCTAATAAAATATTAGGATTGTAGCTTTTAAAATAATGAGCAATTAAAAATAAGAATGAAAACCCACTTGTGATATAAAACGTGGTGAGTAAAAAACGTTTTGAGATAAATAGTGGAATGGTTTTTCTTGAAAATAAATCTCGTATTAAAAACAGTAAAACGAAAATGGTGAGTACTGTAAATATCCGAATGAATTCGTCTGCGGCAACATGTTTAACTTGAAAATGTTTAAAGTAGGCTATTAATCCAAAAATAAAAATAAATATAAAATATGGAATTTTACTTTTCAGCTGAATCAATTTTAAGAATTCATTCATACTAATTAGTCCAAAAACAAATAGAAGTACGGTTATAGATTGCTCAAACCATAAACAAGTAATAAGTATTACAACATAAAGCAAGCCTGAAAATGATCGGGTAATGGTTTCTTTCATGTGCTTTTAATTATGGTTTTTTATAACAACACATGTAATATACATAACAGTTCTCTTTTGTGCAATTAAGATTTTAATCATAGACGATTTAGCTTATAAATCTTCTAGAAGTAATAGGTATAAGTTTTTAGCACTGCTACCATAGGTTAAAAAATCTTTGTCATCCTGAGTCTTAAACTGTTTAATTGTAGTAATATTAGTAGGGATTTTTTGACGATTTTTAGATTTAATACCTCGTAAACCTTCGCCAATATTTTCTACCATTTGGCTTGTGGTACCAAATACAACAAAGTTTAAAGGTAGTTCGTTAAGTTTCTTCTCAAAGATTTGATTGGATGAAATTAGTAAAGAACCATCGTTAGCAATCAGGTTTTCACAAGTAGTTAAAAAATAGGTGGATTCACTTATCACTCTTGTCGATTTTAAAGACGAATTTTTAAACTTGTCTTTTAAGTTTGGATCAAGAAGCAATACTTTCTTAGAATCCCAGGCATTTTCTTCAACTATGTTTTGAAGATTTTGAAAAACTTCCGATAAATTTTCACAATACAGAAATTTACCGCCATTAGCTTTAAAGTTTATAGTAAACCTTTCGTCTATTGGCAACTTTACTTCAGGCATATATCTGCCTCGATCCGCGGATTTTATATCCTCGGTTTTTTTGTCAGCTTTTAAACCAAAAAATTTTCTAAAAAGACTCATTTAGCTGGGTGCTATTAACTGTTTTTTTTGAGAGAATTATCAAATATAAAAAATCTTAAATTAACCATACGATTAATTTAAGATTTTTGTTTAAGGTTAACAGTTTTTTAGGAAATAATATCAGGTCTACTTATCGGTTCTTCTTTAAGAAAAGTACGTTCTCCAAATATTTTTTCTAAATTATCTTTGAAAATAACCTCTTTTTCAAGAAGAACTTCTGCAAGTTCTGTAAGTTTATCTTTATTTTCTTCGAGTAAAGCTATAGCACGTTGATATTGTTTTTCAATAATATCTGAAATTTCATTATCAATTAATTCTGCTGTTTGCTCACTATAAGGTTTAGTAAAACCATATTCGCTTTGACCAGAATCGTAATATGTTAAGTTTCCAATTTTTTCACTAAGACCATAGATAGTAACCATGGCTCTAGCCTGTTTTGTAACTTTTTCTAAATCACTTAAAGCACCAGTAGATATTTGATTGAAAATAACTTTTTCTGCAGCACGACCACCAAGAGCAGCACACATTTCGTCTAGCATTTGTTCTGGACGAACAATTAAACGTTCTTCTGGTAAATACCAAGCAGCACCTAAAGAACGACCACGAGGCACAATAGTAACTTTTACTAAAGGTGCAGCATGTTCTAACATCCAACTTACAGTAGCGTGACCGGCTTCGTGGAATGCTACAGCGCGTTTTTCGCTAGGTGTAATTATTTTGTTTTTCTTTTCTAGACCGCCAATAATTCTATCAACAGCATCTAAAAAGTCTTGTTTGTCAACTGCTTTTTTACCATTTCTGGCAGCAATTAAAGCAGCTTCGTTACAAACGTTAGCTATATCTGCTCCAGAGAATCCTGGTGTTTGTTTCGATAAGAAATCTAAATCTAATCCTGGTTCTTTTTTCAAAGGACGCAAGTGTACTTCAAAAATCTCTTTACGTTCACGAACATCTGGTAAATCAACAAAAATTTGTCTATCAAAACGTCCAGCACGCATTAAAGCTTTATCTAAAATATCGGCTCTGTTGGTTGCAGCAATAACAATTACGTTTGTATTGGTACCAAAACCATCCATCTCAGTTAATAACTGGTTCAAAGTATTTTCACGCTCATCATTACTTCCTGACATGGCATTTTTACCTCTGGCACGACCAATAGCATCAATTTCATCTATAAAAATAATTGAAGGCGATTTTTCTTTGGCTTGTTTAAATAAATCTCGAACACGAGATGCACCTACACCAACAAACATTTCAACAAAATCTGAACCCGATAAAGAGAAAAATGGCACTTTAGCTTCACCGGCAACGGCTTTAGCTAATAAGGTTTTACCTGTTCCAGGAGGGCCAACTAGCAATGCTCCTTTTGGTATTTTTCCACCAAGAGTTGTATATTTCTCAGGGAATTTAAGGAAGTCTACAATTTCTTGTACTTCTTCTTTAGCACCTTCTAAACCAGCCACATCTTTAAAAGTTGTTTTAACTTCTGTGTTCTCGTCAAAAAGTTTTGCTTTAGATTTTCCTATGTTGAAAATTTGTCCGCCTGCTCCACCACCGGCGCCACCAGACATTCTACGCATAATGAATACCCAAACACCAATAAGTAAAATAAATGGTAAAATCCCCATTAATAAATTACTCCAGTCGTTAGTTTCTGTATCAAACTTTACAACAGGTTTTGTTGCTAAAGTGGCTGTAGCTGTGTTTAATTCATTTTCAAAATTTTGTAAGTCACCAAATTCAAATTTGTAATTAGGTAATTTAGTTGCCGAAGGAATAAAAGTTTCTGGTGTAGAATTTTTATGAATTTCCTTTTCTTGAGCTTCTTTGGTTAAATATACTTTTGCAACTCGTGTGTTTTTTATAATATCAACACGTGCTACATCTCCATCTTTTAAGTATTTAAAAAAATCTGATGGTGTAGTAATATTACCTTCTTGATAATTTGCGCCACTAAACAGTTGAAACCCTAAAAATAGAGCGATTATAATTCCGTAAATCCAATAGGGACTGAATTTAGGCTTCTTTTCTTTTACGTTTTTTTTATCTTTTGCCATGTCTTTTTTTTAGTAACTCGTTTCTATAGCTGTCATTTTCGCATCTCCCCAAAGGCTTTCAATATCGTAGTATTCTCTAATTTGTTTCTGAAAAACATGTACTACAACATTTACATAATCCATTAACACCCATTCGGCATTATCTAAGCCTTCAGTGTGCCATGGATGATCTTTAAGTTCTTTGCTTACTTTTTTCTGAACAGAATTTACTATAGCGCTTACTTGTGTATTTGAAGTCCCCTCGCAAACTATAAAGTAGTCACAAACCGTGTTTTCAATTTCTCGTAAATCTAGTATATTTATTTCTTTTCCTTTAACTTCTTCAATTCCACTGATTATTACAGATATTAATTGGTCTGAGTTTATATTTTGTTTCGCCATTAATTTTATTTAATTTGTGCAAAGTTATTATTTTTTTAGTTCTTTATGGTTTAAAATAATCATAAGATTTTATAGTACTGCAATAACTTCCATATGCGAATAATCAAACTTGATGCCACCAATTCCACAAATAGCTATTTACGCGAACTAATTAGCAAAGGGAAAGTGGATGATTTTACTGTTGTTTCAACAAAAAAACAAACCAAAGGCCGTGGGCAAATGGGGACAGTCTGGGAGTCTAGTACGTCCAAAAACCTTACGTTTAGTGTGTTTAAGGATGTTTCGTTTCTTGAGATGGAGCAGTGCTTTTATATTAGTATGGTTACGGCTTTAGCGGCTTTAAAAACTTTGAAGGAATTGGCTATTCCTAAATTAAGTGTGAAATGGCCTAACGACATTTTGTCAGAAAATAAAAAAGTTTGCGGAGTTTTAATTGAAAATGTCATAAAACAAAGTCAGTTACAAGGCTCAATAATAGGAATTGGCTTAAATGTTAATCAAACCGATTTCGAAAATCTACCAAAAGCATCATCTTTAAAATCAATATCTGGTAAATTTTTTGTTTTAGATGAAGTGTTAGTGGCGTTAATTTTAAATTTGAAATATTACTTCGGAATTTTAGAAGCTGGTAATTTGAAGGTTTTGAAGGACGAGTATGAAACCAATTTGTTTCGAAAAGATAAACCTTCAACATTTAAAGATGCTGAAGGTTTAATGTTTTCTGGTTTTATAACTGGAATTTCTTCTGATGGAAAACTTGAAGTTTTGCTAGAAGATGAAATTATAAAAACATTCGATTTAAAAGAAATTTCACTGCTATATTAAATAGATTTTGGCATATTAGAAGCCAACGTCTCAATAAATTTTGTGATTGGGCCTTTAATCATCATGGCCATCATTGGGTTAAAATCTCCCGAAAATTGTAATTGTACTTCGCTATTACCATCAGCAGTTTCAACAATGTTTCCAATTAAAGAAAAATCTAATTTTCCGCCTGCGGCACCTAAAATAATTTTATTTGGAGGAATAACTTCTTTCTTTTTTAAAATAATTTCAGGCATTCCTTTTAAAGCAAAAAGGAATTTATTATTATCTATAACTTCAAATTTGCTTATGTTTTCAGGCATTAAAGTTTCAAAATTTTTAATATCTTCTAAAAAGTTAAAGACTTCTTGAGGAGATTTAGTAACGTTAACTTTTGGGGATTCTAAATTCATTGTATTGTAATTTGTGTTTCGTTAAGCGATAAAATTGGTCGTCTCTAAACAACTTACAGTTTTATAACATACGTATTTTATATCAAATAGCGTTCCATTCACTAGGGTTGGAATTCCATTCGGATAAGGTTTTTAATTCTTTTTGAGAAATGTAGTTGGTATCTAGAGCTTGTTCTAGTAAATTTTCATAATTACTTAGGGTATTTAAGGTAATACCTGCTTCTTCAAAATTTTTGGTAGCTACATCAAACCCGTAAGTAAAAATAGCAACCATGCCTTTTACATTTACTTTAGCTTCTTTTAGAGCTTTTACAGCATTTAAGCTACTTTTTCCGGTACTTATTAAATCTTCGACCACAACAACATTTTGTCCGCCTTCAATAAAGCCTTCAATTTGATTTTTACGGCCGTGTCCTTTTGCATCTGGCCTAACATAAATAAATGGAAGCCCTAAATATTCGGCAACCAACATACCAATGCCAATAGCGCCTGTGGCTACTCCGGCAATAGCATCTGGTTTTCCATATTGGTTTTCAATATGTTTAGCCATGGTTTCGCGAACGTAATTACGTATTGGTGGATACGATAGAATAATACGGTTATCGCAATAAATTGGTGATTTCCAGCCGGAAGCCCAAGTGAAAGGTTCTTTCGGGCTTAGTTTTATGGCATGAACTTGCAATAAAACTTCGGCAGTTTTTTTAGCGGTGTCTTTGTTGAATATCATGCTGTAAAATTACGGATAAATTTGCTTTTATTCTGAAGTTGTAAATGGAATAAAATTTTTTTTTCTACAATAAGCAGATTGTAAGTAAAAATGATATTTTTACCATATCATTAAATCAAACCTAACCATGCACAAGATTTTTGTAAATAACAAGCCGATAACATTAACAACGAACACCGAAAAAGGTGAAGGGTATAAAACATATAAGCTAAAACGGGTAGGTCTTTATCGAGCTATCAGGAAGTTAAACCGTACAAATTTACAGGAAGTAAGGCTTACACATAAAAACGAAAGTAAGCTGCTTTCTAAGTTTTTAAAGAAGTTACCAAACGTAATTGCTGGTGGCGGAAAAGTTTATAATGATGAAGGAAAAGTGTTATTTATCTATAGAAATGATAAATGGGATTTGCCTAAAGGAAAAGCAGAAGGCAATGAAACCATTGAAGAAACAGCTATTCGTGAAGTTGAAGAAGAGACGAAAGTAGAAGGTTTGGAAATTGTGAAACCTTTAGAAACTACATATCATATTTTTAAACGAAACGGCCGCTATAGAATAAAAGTAACTTATTGGTTTGAGATGAAAACAAGTTTTAAGGGTGAGCTTAAACCTCAAAAAAAGGAAGGCATCACTAAAGTAAAATGGTTGGGTAAAAAGAAAACGGCAAAAGCATTAGAGAATTCTTATGCTAATATTAAGTTATTGTTTTAGGTTGAAGAAGTAAAGAAAATGAAATAAAAAAAGCATAAGATTTTAAACCTTATGCTTTTTTTATTTTGTAATTAAGAGATATCTGGTGATTTTTTAATTAGAAACTTCACTAAAAACAATAGAATCGCCAACAGAAAGGTTCCAGATATCCACCAAGCCCACATTTACTTCTAAAACGTATTTAGCAGGTGCATTTGATGGAAGTGATGTCTCATCAAATGGTTTAGCATTTTTCTGAAAACTCACAATGCTTTTATTTTCATCAATATAAATAAGATCTAATGGTATTTTTGTATTCTTCATATAGAAATAACGCTCCGTTACATCTTCAAAGATAAATAACATACCTTGATTCATTTTCATAGAATTTCGGTACATCAAACCCGTTTGAACATCAAAATCGGTATCAGCAATTTCAATATCTAAAACTACTTTGGAGTTATCTGCTTTAGTAATCGTTAATTCACCTTCTTTTGTGAAATGAACTTCGGTTTGAGTAATTACCTTATTATCATCTTTACAATTTGAAAGTGATAATAAAGATATACTTAGTACTAAAATGAAACCAAATCGTTTTAAAACCATCTTATTTTACTGCGTTTTTTGGTTTGTAAACAAACATAAAATACAATCCTATCAGTACAAACGGAATACTTAACCATTGCCCTGTGTTTAATGCCCAGGTAGAACGAACATCAACTTGTGCTTCTTTTACAAATTCAACAAAGAATCTAACAGTCCAAAGTAAAACTAAAAATAAGCCGAATAAAAAGCCTGTTTGATTTCTTTTTTCTGTTTTTACATAGAAATATAACAGAATTAAAAACACAAAAATATAACAAAACGATTCGTATAATTGTGCAGGATGTCTATATGGAACAGCATCTAACAGGTTTTGAAATTTAGGGTTATCAGTAACGGCGTTGTAGGCTTTTTGCACATCTTTGATTCCTGTGCGTTGCATGATTTCATTTTTGTAATACTGATCTTGAATGAAACGAACACCAAAATTCGAATCTGTGATTTTTCCTATAATTTCAGAATTTATAAAGTTTCCAATTCTAATAAAAATTGCTCCAGAAGCTACTGGAATTACAATGCGGTCTAAAATCCATAAAATCGATTTGTAGTTATATTTTCGTCTGTATAAATACATCCCAATAATAATTCCGATAGCGGCACCATGACTGGCTAAACCCTGAAATCCTGTAAACTCAAAGCCTCCTTTAAATTTAACAGGTAGAAAAACACTGAAAAAATCTTCAGATAATAATTCCGATTGATAAAATATAACGTGACCTAAACGCGCGCCAATCATGGTAGAAAGCACAGTGTAAATAAATAAAGGGTCTAAATATTCTAATGATACTTTTTCTTTTGTAAAAATCCTTTTCATAATATACCAGCCAATAACAAAGGCAGTAACCCACATAAGGCTGTAAAAATGGATTTTAAAATTCCCGATTATATCGATTCCTGTTATAGGGTTCCAATCAAATTTTAATAATTGCATAGGTTTTGTTTTTCAGTGCGAAATTAAGTGTTTCAGACTGTTTTTGTATTATGTTTATTTAAGAAGTTCTAAAATTTCAACTTCAAAAACAATATTTGTTTTTCCAGGAATACCTCTAGTACCAGATTCTCCGTAAGCCAAGTGGTACGGTATAAATAAAGTGGCTTTATCACCAACACTTAATTGTTGTAAGCCTTCTTTAAAGCCTGCAATCATTCTTGCGTCTGGCCCTATTTCAGCGGTAATAGGTTGGTAGCCGTCTTGTTCTTTACGACGTTCGTTTACAATATCTAACGCTTCGGCTATTTCTAGTTTACTCGTTTCTAGTATCTTTCCGTTTTCAAAATAGACGGCATAATGGGTTAATAGCTCGGCAGTTTCTGGCAATTTTTCTCCAGTACCTTTTTCTGTAATAATATATTTTAATCCTGAAGGAAGTGTAATTGCTTTTTCTTTTAAGGCTTTAAATTTATCTTGAGTTGCTTTCAAAATAGCCGCTGCTTTAGCTACCTTTTCTTTTTCTAATCTTTCAGCTTCGGCTAAAGAATTTATAAAAACCTTAGGCGCATCGAAGTTTTTAGCAGCTTTTCCTTTTCTTATAATGTTTAATTCTTCGATAACCACATCTTCAATTGGTCTATCATTTCTGTCAACTTCTACGTTCGAAATACTATCTTGAACATCTAAACCTAATACTAATTCGCCAAAAACACTATGTTTGTTGTCTAAGTTGGGTTTTGGGATTTCTGTTATAAAAAACTGAGACCCGTTGGTGTTTCGGCCAGAATTTGCCATGGATAAAATACCTGGTTTGTCGTGTTTTAAATCTGGAGAAAACTCATCCATAAACTTGTATCCAGCATCGCCAGAACCTGTTCCTGTCGGGTCGCCACCTTGTATCATAAATCCATCTATAACGCGGTGAAAAATTAGTCCATTGTAAAATTTCTTTTTCTTGAAAGCTTTATCGACCATTGTGTTTTCACCTTCGGCTAGGGAAACAAAATTAGCAACTGTTAGCGGCGTTTTTTCGTAACTTAATTTGGCAACCATAACACCTTTTGTGGTAACGAATTCAGCATACATACCGTCTTCTAAGTCGGGATACTGCGCTTTGCAAGATGTTAGGTTTAATACTAATGTAAACAGAACGAGTTTTAAAACGTTTTTAAATAAATACATATTAGTTGCTTTGATTTGGGGTAATAGAGTTGACAGTAACTTCACAAATTAGAGGTGTGTTTGGTCCAATTTTATTTTCATCACCATAGTAACCGTAAGCACGATCGGATGGAAAAATAAAGGTAACTGTTTCACCAATTTTCATAAGCTTTAAGCCATGGCGTAAACCTGTAAAAAGTTCTTGCTTATCCATAGCGTAATTCTGTGTTTTTAAATCTGCTTTAGAATAAATTTCATTACCATTTAGAGTTTTAATATTATAATCGTAGTTAATAATATCACCAAAATTTGGAGTGCTTAAGCTATCGTTTTCTGCTTTTGTTTGGTATTTATACCAAAAGCCAGTATCCGATGCTAAGTATTCATCGGTGTCAGCTTCCATTATTTTTTCAATAACCGCTTTTTCTTTGGCAAAACGTTTTTTATTTAGAGCAATAGAGGCGTCTATATAAGATCCAGATTTTGTAGAAACTGGTCGTCTTGCTTCTGGGCTTTTACAGCTAAAAACGAGAAGCACAAGTAGGGCTGTGGTAATTAATTTATTCATTGTTTAATGCATCGTTATAACTAGGTAATATACTAATAAATTTATCAACGGTTTCTGTTAGGGATAAATCGCTTTTTCCTCCCGCAGCATTGGTGTGCCCTCCTCCATGAAAGTGCGCACGAGACATTTCGTTTACCGAAAAACTTCCTTTAGAACGTAAAGAGATTTTAATAATCCCTTCTTGCTTATCCTCGATAAAAATGGCCGCAAGTACAACTCCGTTTAGTGATAAAGCATAATTTACAATACCTTCTGTATCTCCTTTTTTATAATTAAAACGATTAAGTTCCTCTTGAGATAGCGTAATATAAGCTGCTCTCGATTCGGGAACAACTTTTAGGTTACTAAGCGCACAACCTAATAATTGTAAGCTTTCATAACTATTTGTATCGTAAATGTTATTATGAATATTGGTGTTATCTGCTCCTTTTTCAATAAGCTTAGCAATAATGTCGTGTGTTTTATTCGTAGTTGAACGGAATCTAAACGAGCCCGTATCTGTCATGATTCCAACATAAATACAAGTAGCAATATTGGCATCAACTAATTCTGCATCACTTAGCATGTTTATAAAGTTATATACCATTTCGCAGGTAGAACTCATGGTTGTATCGCTATAAGTGTAAGTGGCATAGTCGTCTGGAGATTGGTGATGATCAATCATGATTTTTAAAGCTTTACTTTCAGAAAGTACCTTTTCCATATTGCCTGTTCTATGGAACGCATTAAAATCTAAAGTAAAAATAATATCTGCAGATTCTATTAAACTGTCGCAAGTTTTAGTTTGGTGGTCGTAAACAGAAATCATGTCATTACCCGGAATCCATTTTAAAAAAGTAGGATAGTCATTAGGTACAATAACCGTTGCGTTATGATTTCCTTTTAAAAGATAATGGTAAAGTGCTAAAGTTGATCCAATAGCATCGCCATCAGGGTTTTTATGCGGAACAATAACTATTTTTTTAGGACTAGATAATAGTTGTTTTATATTGGTAATGTCTTCTTTTTTCATAGGAAACGAAGATACAATTTAATAATATAGACTTAAAATAGAATACAGTACTTTTATGTAAAAATTAACGGTGAATTACATGAAAAATAGATTAATATTTAGTGTCTTTATAATGATGTTTTGTTTTATGTCTTGTAAAACGACTCTAATTAAAGCTGAAAAGGAGAAAGAAATGGTATATGATGCTACTATTGCTTTTGGCTCTTGTAATAAGCAGGATTTAGAAAATAAACTTTGGGTTGAAATTGTGAAAAATAAACCAGATTTGTGGATTTGGGGAGGTGATATTGTATATGCCGATACAGATAACATGGTAAAATTAAAAGCGGAATATGATAAATTACTAGCTAATGAAGGCTATAAAAAGTTAAAAGAAACGACCCTAATCACAGGTACTTGGGACGATCACGATTATGGTTTAAATGATGGAGGTGTGGAGTTTCATGCAAAAAGGGGGAGTGAACAATTATTTTTAGATTTTTTAGGGGTTTCTGAAAATGATAAACGCCGAGATCAAGAAGGTGTTTATAGTTCTCAAGTTATAAATACACCTAAAGGAAAAATAAAAGTGATTGTTTTAGATACGCGTTATTTTAGATCAGCTTTAACCAAAGCTAGAGGTTCTAAAAAAAGATATGAGCCAAGTGTTTATGGTGAAGGGACTATTCTAGGTGAGCAACAATGGAGTTGGTTAGAGGGTGAATTGAAATCTTCTGAAGCTGATTTTAATATTATTGTGAGTAGTATTCAGGTTCTATCTGCCGAGCACGGTTTTGAGACTTGGGGTAATTTCCCTCATGAAGTGGATAGGTTAAAATTATTGATAAAAGATTCTAAAGCAAATGGAGTTGTTGTTCTTTCGGGAGATCGGCATATTTCTGAATTTTCAAAAACCAAAATTAAAGGTGTCTCTTTTCCTTTAATCGATTTTACATCTAGCGGCTTAACTCATGTATACAGTGGTTTTACTTCGGAGGCAAATAAAAATCGCATATTAAAAGTGGTTCCAGAATTAAGCTTTGGAGTTTTGAAATTTAATTTTGAAAGAAAAACAATACTGATGGAAATGCGAGGTGTAAACAATATTTTGCAACAAAAACTTTTACAAACCTATTAAGGTGTAAATAAATATAAAAATGTATTTTTGCAGAAATTTAAAAAAATAAAAATGGCAACAAATAGAACATTTACAATGCTTAAGCCAGACGCTGTTGAAAACGGACACATTGGTGCAATATTAGAAAAGATTTCAGCTTCAGGATTTAGAATTGTAGCTATGAAATTAACACAAATGACAAAAGCTGACGCTGAAGCATTTTATGCTGTACATAACGAACGTCCATTTTTTGGAGAATTAGTTGAGTTTATGACAAGAGGTCCAATAGTTGCTGCTATTTTAGAAAAAGAAAACGCAGTGAACGATTTTAGAACTTTAATTGGGGCTACAAATCCTGCTGATGCTGCAGAAGGTACTATTCGTAAAATGTATGCAACATCTATGGGTGAAAATGCTGTACATGGTAGTGATAGTGATGAAAACGCATTTATTGAAGGTGAGTTTCATTTCGCTGGAAGAGAGCAGTTTTAATTAGGAAATTATTTAAAGGCTTACCTTTAAGTTTTTTTTTTTTTGAAAGTGGTTCCTATTAATTGGGAACCTTAATTCTGAAAATATATTATATAAAAAATCCCGCAACATTTGTTGCGGGATTTTTGTTTTAAAAAAGTTTACTAGTATATACTAAATTACTTTTACGTTTACGGCGTTTAATCCTTTTTTGCCTTCCTGTAAATCGAATTCTACTAAGTCGCCTTCGCGAATTTCATCGATTAATCCAGAAATGTGAACAAAATGTTCGTTGTTTGAACCTTCTTCTGTTATAAATCCGAATCCTTTAGAATCGTTGAAGAATTTTACTGTTCCTTTACTCATTGTATTATAAATATTAAATTATTAATATATGTAATACAAAAGTGATGCCACAAATTATTTAGGCAAATAGGTTAGTGTAAGTTTTTAAAGCAAAAAAGTCTGTCAAAATAAATTGACAGACTTTTAAAGTTGTAATTGTTAAAGTATAAATCTTAGATTACTTTTACGTTTACGGCGTTTAATCCTTTTCTACCTTCTTGTAGATCGAATTCAACTGCATCACCTTCACGAATTTCATCGATAAGTCCTGAAATGTGTACGAAATGTTCTTTGTTGTTGTCATCTTCTGTGATAAATCCAAAACCTTTAGAATCGTTGAAGAATTTTACGGTACCTTTACTCATTTTAATGTGTATTATAAATAATTAAGTGCCAAAGATAATGTAAAAAATAATAAATAACCAAAATATATTAAAAATTTTAATATATTTTGGTTAGTCTAATTATCTTAAAACCAGTTTTTTAATAATATCCTTGCCTAACTCTTCATTTAGCATGTTAATTATTTTTTGTTTACCATAACTTAATTCTTCTCGAAGTACACTAGAACTTAGTTCTATATATAGTGTTTCGCGTTCCAGAGCAACAGAACTCGTGTAGTTGTTTACGCCGTTACCCATAAGTTTTGCCCAAGCATCGGCAACATTAACTTTATCTAAACCTTTTTCTAATCTGTTTGTTGTTACAAATTCCTTTAATGCGTCTTGTATACTTAAGTTGTCGTTAATGCGTTTTGCCATGAGGTTAAATATGTGAGAGTTCTGTAGCTTATATGTTGAAATTGAACGGTGTTTTTACGTGTTCTTTTTTTTGAAGCCAACCGCTAAAAATAATTTCTAATGGCCTCAACTTTAAAAGTACCAAAATTATAGTTTTTAAACGATTCTATCTCTGTTAAAAATGTTGTTTTTTTAATTAAGGAATCTCGATGAGTTTCAAAAACTTCAAGATTTTTTTGTTTTACTTCCGCAGACGCGCGAAGTATAAATGTAATTACAAAACGTCTGTCGGTAGATTGTGGATTAATATATCAATTTGATAATCGTTGGCTTTTATTTCTTCAATAGTGGGTTCATCTAAAACTTTGATAATAACATTCTAAATGCATCCCTATTATAATTTAAAAATCTCATATGACTGATGTACTTGTTTTACAGCGTTTTCGGTGCGTTCGGCATGTGTATCACTTATAAAAAGTTGTCCAAAATTCTCATCATCAACCAATTTAATTATTTGAGATACACGTTGTTCATCTAGTTTATCAAAAATATCATCTAATAATAATATTGGGTTTACGCCGCTTTGCGCTTTTATAAAATCGAATTGTGCCAATTTTAAAGCAATTAAGAATGATTTTTGCTGACCTTGACTTCCAAATTTCTTTATTGGATGTCCGGAAATATTAAAATGTAAATCATCCTTATGTATACCAACGCTTGTGTATTGCAATGCCTTGTCTTTATTAATAACCTTATTTAAAAGAGTATTTAAATCACTTTCAAATAAATCACTATGGTAATTTAAATCAACGTTTTCATTACCATTACTAATGGCTTCGTATCTAGATTTAAAAATGGGGATGAATTCTTTTAAAAAGGCATCACGTTTTTCGAAAATTTTAGTTCCAAAGTCTGTTAATTGGCTGTTATAAACGTCTAGCGTATCTTTGTTAAAAGTGTGGTTTAATGCAAAATACTTCAACAATGCATTACGTTGCGCTAAAATTTTATTATAATTAATTAAAGAACTCAAATAGCTATTATCACTTTGCGAAATCACACTGTCAATAAATTTTCGACGTGTGGTACTGCCTTCCGTAATTAAATCTCTATCGGCTGGCGAAATAATAACTAAAGGTAAAAAACCAATGTGTTCGCTAAATTTATCATAAGCTTTACCATTACGTTTAATTACTTTTTTTTGTCCGCGTTTTAAACTGACTATTACTTTTTCTGGTTTTTCATCTTTTTCATAGTCACCATTCACTACAAAAAACTCTTCGTTATGCTTAATATTTTGAGTTGCGACTGGATTAAAATAACTTTTTCCGAAGGATAAATGATAAATAGCATCGAGTACATTGGTCTTTCCGATGCCATTATTTCCAACAATGCAGTTAATTTTCTCATTGAAAGCAAATGTTTTGCTATCAAAATTTTTATAATTGAGTAACGAAAGTGATTTTAAAATCATATAAATAGCAACTTAAAGCGCATAAAGAGGGTGAAGTCTTGAAAAGAAGTGCAAATTATTGAAAAATATCAAATAAATACCCTTTTAGTTCTGAAGAAAATTATATTTTTGCGCCACATTAATAGAATATAGAACATGGCTACATATAATAAGAGAGGTTACAAACCAAAAACAAAAGTTGAAAAGGAACACGATATTGAAGAAGGATCAACAACGGCTGAAGTTTTTAACACCCTTGATGAAACAGCTTCGAAAACGGAAGACTTTGTAGCAAAAAACCAAAAATATATTTTTATCATTATTGGTGTTGTTGCATTAGTTGTTTTAGGGTCTTTAGCATACAAAGAATTTGTTGCTAGTCCGAAGCAAGAAAATGCAATGAACGATATGTTCCAAGCTCAAAAATATTTTGACCAAGCTGTAACAGGTGTGGCTAAAGATTCACTTTATAATCTAGCCTTAAATGGTGGTGAAGGTAAATTTGGAATGTTAGATATTATTGAAGAGTATAGCGGTACAGAAGCAGCTAACTTAGCAAGCTATTATGCTGGAACAGCGTATTTAAGATTGAAAGATTATAAGAATGCGGTTGAGCATTTAAGTGATTTTGATAGTGATGATGAAGTTTTAGCACCTTTAGCAAAAGGAAATATTGGTGATGCCTTTGTGCAATTAAACCAAAAAGAGGATGCTTTAGGGTATTATGAAGAGGCTGCTAACATGAGAGATAACGAATATACCACACCAATGTATTTATACAAGGCAGGTGCTATCGCTCTAGATTTAGGAAAAGCTGATAAAGCGTTGTCTTACTTTACTCAAATTAAAGAAAAATATCCAAACGCTACCGAAGCATCTACTGTAGATGTGTTTATCGGAAAAGCGCAGGTGTTGGCTAACAAGTAATAGTTTTACCATATATGGCAACAGTAAATAAAAATTTATCGGATTACGATAAAACAACAATCCCAAATGCGAAAGATTTTCGATTTGGGATTGTTGTTTCTGAATGGAATGATACCATTACCGAAGGTTTGTATAAAGGCGCATATGATGCTTTGATAGAAAATGGTGTAGAGCCAGACAATATTGTGCGCTGGGATGTGCCAGGAAGTTTTGAGCTAATTTACGGATGTAAAAAAATGCAGGAGCAAATGGTAAATGCCGTTATAGCAATTGGCTGTGTAATACAAGGCGAAACCAAGCATTTCGATTTTGTTTGTGAAGGTGTAACTCAAGGTATTAAAGATTTAAACGTACAGAAAGAAACTCCGGTTATTTTCTGTGTACTTACCGATAACATCATGCAACAATCTATAGATCGTTCTGGTGGCAAACACGGTAATAAAGGTACTGAAGCTGCTATTGCGGCGATTAAAATGGCAGAATTACGTAAAAATAGTTAAGGCCAGCTTTAAAATTTATTGAAAATTCCAAAGATGTTTTATTATATCCTTTGGAATTTGATATTTTAATTGGGTTAGGTTTACCGATTTTACTGTCTAAATTTTAGATATTTTTAGCATTTCAAAGCCCAGTTTCTCCCTATTTTTAAGTATTTTTGGAAGATAACACTACTAGATTTTGTTTAAACAGCGTAAACATAGAACCTTTGATTATCAGTCTCGTTTTTCAAAAGAAAACAGAACAGATTCTAGTTTAAATGATGATTCTAATACCAAAGATTATATTTCTAAATGGAAAGAAAATCGTGAAGTTAAGCGTAAAGTACGTGGTACTATGCCAGTAAAAACCTTACTTTTATTTTTGGTATTATTATTGATTTGTATGTATTTACTAGAAAAAAAGTATATGTAATACAAATTACTTAAAAAAACTCGCGAATTATGGGAATCTTAAAGGCAAAAAAAAACAAGAAATTTAGTTATACACCGCGTTATTTTGATGATAAAGGCGAAGGAAACCCTTTTGAAATTAAACATAAGTTCGATGAATACAGAACAACTGTTGGTGCAAATAAAAATTTTAAGTCAAAATTAAATAATGCTTTAAACGAATTAAAGCACAACAGAGATCATGAAGCTAACCGTCGCGTTTTAATTATTGTGGGCATTTTGTTAGTTATATTTTTATTCATCATCGATTTCGATTTATCTATATTCTTTTCTAAATAATTATATGGCAGACATTATACAGCTTTTACCCGACCACGTCGCAAACCAAATTGCTGCTGGAGAAGTTGTTCAACGTCCAGCATCTGTAGTCAAAGAATTGCTTGAAAATGCAATTGATGCAGGAGCGGACTCTATTAAACTCATAATAAAAGACGCCGGAAAAACATTGGTTCAGGTTATCGATAACGGTAAAGGAATGAGTACTACCGATGCCCGATTAAGTTTTGAGCGTCATGCAACATCTAAAATCCGAAGTGCGGAAGATTTATTTCAACTACATACCAAAGGCTTTCGTGGAGAGGCTTTGGCAAGTATAGCGGCTATTGCGCATGTAGAATTGAAAACCAAGCAACCTCAAGATGATGTTGGGAATACCATAATTATAGAGGGGAGTAAAGTAACCGATCAAGATGTGGTAGTTACGCCACAAGGAACTTCGGTTTCTGTTAAAAATCTATTTTTTAATATTCCTGCCAGACGAAATTTTTTAAAATCGGATAATGTAGAATTACGTCATATTATTGATGAGTTTCACCGTGTAGCATTAGCGCATCCAGGGATTGCTTTTGCTTTTTATAATAACGGAAATGAAGCTTTCAATTTACCAATTAGTAATTACAGACAACGTATTGTAAATATCTTCGGAACAAAAACTAATGAAAAATTAGTACCTGTAGAAGAAGAAACAGAGGTGCTTAAAATATCTGGATTTGTTGGCAAACCGGAATTTGCTAAAAAAACTAGAGGAGAGCAATACTTTTTTGTAAATGATAGATTTATAAAAAGCGCTTATTTAAATCATGCTATAGCTTCGGCTTATGATGGTTTACTTAAAAGTGGAACACATGCAAGTTATTTTTTAAACCTAACTGTAGATCCGCAAACCATAGATATTAATATTCATCCAACAAAAACGGAAATAAAGTTTGATGATGAGCATACACTTTATGCCATTCTTCGTTCGGCAGTTAAGCATAGTCTAGGCCAGTTTAATATCGCGCCAGTTTTAGATTTTGACCGTGACGCAAATCTAGATACACCATACGGACTTAAAAAAGAAGCGACTAGAACAAATACACCAAGTATTGAGGTGGATAGGAGTTTTAATCCATTTCAAGATGAAGCTCCAATTAAACCTAGAACCGTTTCTTATAAAAAAGAACCAACCGAAAGTTGGGAGAGTTTATACGTTGGCTTAGAATCTAAAGGCACAAAAACGCAACACGATTTTAGTGAAGTGCATTTTGAAACTGAAGAGTCTACAGTTTCCATGTTCGATAAAGATATCGAGAGAACGCATACCACGTATCAATTACATAATAAATATATTGTTAGTACTATAAAATCGGGTATGTTGGTTATCGATCAACATCGTGCCCATCAACGAATTTTGTATGAAGATTATCTTCAACATCTTACTATAAAAGGAGCGCTAAGTCAGCAATTATTATTCCCGTTAGATTTACATTTTTCAAATCAAGAAATAGCTGTTATTATTCAATTGAAAGAAGATTTAGAACATACCGGTTTTGTGTTTTCAAACGTTAAAGAGGAGTCTATTGAGATTATAGGGGTTCCCGTTGGCGTTCCAGAAAGCGAAGTTTCTATTATTTTAGAACAACTAATTAGTGATGTAGAAAACGAAGTACCAGACAGTAACTTCTCGGCAACCGATTTATTAGCAAAATCTATGGCAAAAAGTTTAGCCATAAAAACAGGGCAGTCATTACAGAAAGATGAACAGGAACATTTAGTAAATAAGCTGTTTGCTTGTAAAGCGCCTAATGTTTCGCCTACTAATAGAACAACATTTGTAACCATGAGTGTTGACGAATTAGATAAAAAATTTATATAAATTATGATGCGAATTTCAGAAACTGTTAAACACTTAATAATCATAAACGTGATTATGTTTATAGGGACCTTGTTTATAGGGAACGGTGTTTTATTTTTCGATTTATTTGCCATGCATTTTCCGAAAAATGAAGCCTTTCAGCCATGGCAAATAATTACGCACATGTTTATTCATGGAGGATTTCAGCATTTGTTTTTTAATATGCTGATGCTATATTTCTTTGGTTCTATGTTAGAGTCAGCCATAGGAAGGAATAAATTCTTGTTTTTATATATATCTGCTGGATTAGGGGCTTTGGCATTGCAAATGGGTGAACAATATATTCGATATCTATTAATGGAAAGGCAAGCATTAGATCTTGGATATTCTTCATCTCAAGTTATCCAAGTTTTCAAAGAAGGAAAAATATTTGTTGATATTGGGCAAGACTTTAATGATATATATCGAACCATCACTTTTGGTGCTTCGGGCGCAATTATGGGAGTGCTTGCTGCAAGTGCTTATGTGTTTCCAAATGCAGAAATTATGTTGTTATTTCCACCAATTCCTATAAAACTTAAGTATTTAGCTGTAGGTATGATTGGTGCGGATTTACTTTCGGCAATTTTAACAGGTACACCATTAATGGCAAATAGTAATGTTGGATATTTGGCGCACGTTGGAGGAGCAATCACAGGCTTTTTAATTATGTATTTTTGGAAAAAAACACAGTTTAATAATAACCGTTGGAACTAATGAGTTTAACTACAGACATAAAATATAAGTTAACGCGACTTAATATATTAGAAAAAATAATTGCGGTAAACGTCGTTATTTTTCTAGTAGGTTTAATTTTTAGATCGGCATTAAGTTGGTTCGAATTACCTAGTGATTTTTTCAACGCTTTAGTAAATCCATGGACAATAGTTAGTTATGCCTTTGTGCATTACGATTTTATTCATCTGTTGTTTAATATGCTTTGGCTCTACGTTATTGGGCGCATGTTTTTAAATCTTTTTAGTCCAAAAACAGCATTAAATATATATTTTTTAGGAGCAATTTCTGGTGGCGCTATGTTTCTTATCGGCTATGCCTTGTTGCCTAGTTTTTTTGGAGTAAACTCAAGTTTGGTGGGAGCATCGGCTGCTGTTCGTGCCTTGTTAATTTTTATGTGTGCTTATATGCCCAACCAAGATGTTCGTGTATTTACGTTCAATCTTAAGCTTTGGTATATTGGTGCGGCCATTGTTGTTTTAGATATTGTGGGTCTGTTTGGCGTAAATGCTGGCGGGAATTTAGCACATATTGGAGGTGCTTTATTGGGCTATTTCTATGCCACGCAATTGGTTAAAGGCAATGATATTGGTAGCGGATTCGAGCGTTTTGCCAATGCTATTACAAATATGTTTAAATCTTCATCCTCTAAAAAAGGACCTTTAAAAACCGTTCATAAAAATAAAAGTAAAGTAGGTGGTTATAAAAAATCGGATTATAGTGAATTTAATAACCAGAAAAAAATTGATGTTATTTTAGATAAAATCAGTAAAAGCGGTTATGATAGTTTAACAGCCGAAGAAAAAGAATTACTTTTTCGAGCAGGTAAATAGTTCATTATAAACATTTGGGCGTTACCCGAAAAGGGTCGGGCTTTCACTACTCAATCTTTTTGTTTTGAAGGAAAACAAAAAGGATTTCAAACAAACCGTTCAATCCCTAACGCGGGAGAACTTCTGGTAATGGTAGTAACAAAGCAATTAAAAGTGTATGTTTACAAGGATAAATAAAGCAAAATGAAAAATTTAAGTTTCATTAATAAAATAATATATATCGTCAACAGTATTGTGGCGATGTTGTTGTTGCTTTCAATGGTTTTTCCTTATTTACCACCCAAAACATTTTCGTTTTTATCAGTAATAAATTTAGGGGTTTCATTTTTAATTATCATCAATGTTATATTCTTTATATATTGGTTAATTCGTTTAAAAAAGCAATTTCTAATCTCGCTTTTAGTGTTAATTATAGCTTATATAACTTTTGGGTCTTTATATAAGTTTTCGTCATCTAAAAACATCGAGTCGGTACAGAATTTCAAAGTCATGAATTATAATGTTCGGCTTTTCAATCTTTATAAGTGGATTCCTGAAGATCACATTGAAACTAATATTGTAGATTTTATAAAAGCAGAAGCTCCAGATATATTAAGTATTCAGGAATATCACCCGCATAAAAATGTTAATTTATCTAATTTTAAATATAAATTCGAAAAATTATCGGGTAAAAAATTTAAACACGGACAAGCAATTTTCTCAAAGTTTCCAATAATAAATTCAGGATCTGTTGAATTTCCCAACACAGCAAACAATGCTATATTTGCCGATGTGGTAAAAGGCAAAGACACCATTAGAATTTACAACATCCATCTAGAATCTTTAAGAATAAACACGAAGATAGAGAGCTTGAAAAAAGAAGATTCCGAACGCCTTTTATTACGTATAGGTACTGCATTTAAAACGCAACAGAATCAAGCAGAATTGTTTTTGGCACATAAAAAGAACTGTAAATATAAAATGATTATTTGTGGGGATTTTAATAATACGGCTTTCTCGTATGTATATAGAAAAATTAGAGGTGATTTAAACGATACTTTTAAGGAAGGCGGAAATGGTTTCGGACGTACGCACGATTTTTTCCTTTTTCCGATGCGTATTGATTTTATTTTTGCAGATAAAGCCTTTTCTGTAAATGGCTATAAAAGTTATAACGAGCACTTTTCCGATCATTTCCCATTAAGTACAACCTTGAGTCTAGAATAGTTGTTCAATATATAAATGGAGCTTCATAACGGTTTTTATGATTTCTCTTGAATAAAAGAAATACTTTAGTAATACTAGTTAAGTATTAAGCTTACATAAAAGAACAATCTACCACATCGGCTATAATGTGTATAACTAATCCCAAACCAACCAGACGTGTTTTCTTAAAGAACAATAAAAGAATATAAACGGCAAGCGCATAATATGTATGCAACGGGTGGTAGTTTATACTACATCTATTTGGATCGAAAACGGGGGTAGCTAGCAAATGATCTAAATCGATTAACATACCACAAATCATTATAAAATATGCCGTTTTCCAATTCGGTTTAAACCAAATAAGTGCCACTGCTAGCGGAAGTAGAAAATGACAACCATAATGTGCGATAGATTGTAGCATTATTGAGGTGTAATAGTTTGAGATTCTAAATAGTTTAGAGCATTCGGACCTTCATTAAATAGTAAATCAAGAATACTTAAATTAGAAATAAAACCATGTTTGTTACTAAAAACCTGTGTGTATTTTTCGAAGTTTTGAGGTTGTTCTTTTTTAGCGTTTACTAAAAACCTAAAATCTTTAGTATCATTAACATCTGTTTGGTATGTTTCCGTTTTAGAGGTGTTAATGTCTAGTTGTAAACATTCAGTAATAACTTCAAAACACTTCAAATTAAAATCTAAAATAAAATCGGTTTTCATTTCAAATAAGGGGAGAAGTTCATCTTCATAATATTCGAAAAATGGTGATGTCCTGTAAGCGGAAAGTAAAGATTTCCAGTGTAAACTCTGCCAATTCTCTTCATTGAAAATCTTGACATCGCGATACTTTTGTCTGTTTTTTTGAGAATGAATTACCGGAATGTTTAAAGTTAGTTTTCCATTAGCTGCATAAATATAAGTACGGTTCCTATAAGTTTGTTTTAAAAAATTATCATCCATTTCAAATACCAAATCATCGGCATTTGCAATAACAACAAAATGCGCAATACTCGGAAAATATGTAGGGTGAATTAAAATACTCATTATTTTGTGAAAAAATTGCTTAACCAAGTGTACGCAATAAACATAACACCAACTGTAATACCAATACTTGCTATAGAGCTTCCAATTAAAGACATTACTACGGCTGCTGCTAACATGATACCGCCATAAATTAGATTGATTATTTTTGATTTTTCGGTATTTGCTAAAACGCCACGTGTTAATGGCAATACAGCTGCTAAACATGTTAAACTAAGCATAGTGAAATAGTCGTTTTTTGTAAATACATTACAAAGAAACATAATTAATGCTCCAACAAGTAATCCAAAAAATATTTGACCGCTTAGCTTTTCATTTTTATCGAGTAAATATTTACCGTATTTATCTAAAATAAGCAACATGTTGGATAGTGGTTCCATAATCCAGCTGCCTAAAGCAAACAAAAGATAAGCGATAATTAAAGGGATAAGTAAAAAGGTATAACCAGAAACAGAAATTAATTTGGCTGAAAGTTTATAGGCAATGTAAATTCCAATAATAAAAATCCATTGGTTTTTACCCGATTGTTTATTCATCCAAAATGAATAACGCAAATAGAGTTTGTAAACCTTGTTTTTGGATTTTATTGCGGTAACCATTCCCGATCGCGCATAATCTAAATTAGGATTCAGCGATAACGCTTCTTTAAAATGGGTTAAAGCTTTTTTTGTGTCGTTATGTTCAAGATAACTCCAGCCAACGTTAGCGTGTGAGTGCGCGTCTTCTGGGTCATCTTCTAATAGATTTTCAATAGTGGATTTTGCTTCTTCCTTTCTGTTTAATTTAGTTAACGCCGTAGTTCGTGCATTTAAACAGAAATTACTTTTTGGATTAATCCTTAATCCTTCATTAGCAAAATTTAAAGCGGCTTCAAAATTCTTTTTCGTTATTTGAATGTATGCTTTTTGTCCGAAAGCATGTTCATCATGAGGCTCCAATTCTATCGATTTATCAATATTTTCTTCTGCCTCTTTTATTTTATCTTGATGTAAATAAATTTGTGATAATAAAAAATAAACATTAGACCAATTCGGGATTTCTGATCGAAGGTCTAAAGCTAAAATTAAAGCTTTGTCTAAATCTTTGGTTAAAAAAAAAGACTGTGCTAGAAAATATTTAGCATTACTGTTATTAACATCTTCGGTTAGAGCTGTTTGAAAATAGGGGATAGCATCTTGATATCTGCCAATTTCAAAAAGTTGAATACCACGTTCTAGATTTGGGCTATCCATTATTTTTTCATCTTTAAATAGACCAAAATATCATCGTATAAACCAGAATCGTTGGAGTATAAGGCGTAGTTTTTAGCAGAATTAAACCATTCTCGGGTAGATGCTTTCATTTTGCCAAAAGCTTTTAAAATATCTTTAGTTGTTAATGGTTTTGGAATACCATCTTTAAATGATTCTACTAATTTTTGCTCAATAGCAATATCAATACTCGCTTTAATATCAGCTCCAGAAAATTCTTTACTTTTTTTAGCTAAATCTTGTAATTTAATGTTTTCTGTTGGTTTGTCTTTCAACTCAATTTTAAAGATAGATTCTCGTGCAGCTTCGTCTGGTGGTGCTACAAAAATGATTCTATCAAAACGTCCTGGTCTTCTAAATGCAGGATCTATATACCAAGGTGCATTAGTTGCTCCTAAAACAAGAATACCTTCGTTGTCTGAATCAATACCATCAAGTTCCGATAGAAATTGATTGATAACGGTTCTTCCTGCCGTTTTATTAACGTCATTTCTGTTAGCGCCTAAAGCATCGATTTCATCTATAAAAATGACACAAGGCGTATTGGCTCTGGCTGTTTCGAATATTTCGTGTAAGTTCCTTTCAGAGCTACCTAGCCACATATCCAAAATGTCATTAATACCTATATTTATAAAGTTGGCGTTAATTTGGCCAGCTGTGGCTCGTGCAATATGAGTTTTTCCACAACCTGGTGGGCCGTAAAGTAAAATACCTCCACCAATTTTTTTACCATATGCTTTGTATAAATCTTTATGTAAAAGGGGTTTGATTATTTTTAAATCAATTTCCTCCTTTACTTTTTCCATCCCCCCAACATTGTCAAAATTAATATCGGGTTTTTTTAAGAATGAAATACCATCTTCATCGAAAAAATCGTCATCAAAGTCTTGGACAGGAACGCGAAATAAATTTTCGAACTCTTCATTTCTAAACGTTTTATCAATTTCAAGAATACGCTGGTACGTAGCTAGCGCATCTTCCGTTTGGTTTTGATCTATATAACAAAAACATTGAAGTTCTAAGTAATTAGGGGCTTCGTTGTTTTCAATAAGCTCCTCAAGTATAACTTCTGTTAAATTGTATTTTTTCTGTTTATAATAGCATTCTGCTAATAGAAATTTGTGAGCATCTGTTGGTTGTTTATCTAAGATAAATAATAGGTGCTTTTCTGCCTCTTCATAATTTAAGCCATCGGAATATAGTTTTGCTATTTGAAAACGCAATTCAATATTTTCTGGCGAAAATTCTAAGGCTTTAAGTAGACTTTCTAATAGTGTGTTATCCATAAGCGTAAGTCAATAATTAGCTATTGTCTGCTTTTCGTTTTTTCCATTTTGTAAATCCGAAATATCCTGCTAACAGAATTAGGAACGGGATAAAAAATGAAGTCGCCTTTCCGCTACCGCTAACTGTTGTAAAGAAACGCTCCCAGCGTGGGCTAGATCCATCCCAACTCATCCAAATAAATACTGGTTTACCAACAACGTGATCGAAAGGTACAAAGCCCCATCGTCTCGCATCAATAGAGTTATGGCGGTTATCACCCATCATCCAGTAATAATTTTGTTTGAATGTATAGGTTTTAGCGACCTCGCCATTTATTAAAATTTGGTTTCCTTTTACTTTTACATCATTACCTTCATACTCGCTAATAACGCGTTTGTACAGAGGTAAAACATCTAAGTTGATATCGATTGTTTTTCCTTCTTCTGGAATATATAAAGGTCCGAAGAAATCTACATTCCAGTCGTAATTTGGATCTTGAGGGAAAATATTAGCATCTGGAACACCTTTTACGGCTTTATTAGGCGTTATACTAGCAACATTAGGATGATTTTTAAACTGAGATAAAGCTTCATCGGAAATAGCTGAAAAGTAGTATGTGTTCTTATCGTTTATTATTCCAAAACCATCAGTAATATCGTAACGTTCTTTTAAATATGCCGGGTTGAATTGGTTCGTTTTTGGTTGAACCAAATAGCTAAACTGTAAATGTGCGCGATCTGGTAATTCGTTTTTCTTTCCATTAATATAAACATAACCATCGCGAACTTCTAAACTATCTCCAGCAATACCAACACAACGTTTTACTAGGTTAGTTTTTTTGTCGATGGGTTTGTAATAATTTCTATCTGGTGTAAAATCGTTCATATCCAACAGCGTATCTGCGGGTTGATTGAAAACCACAATATCATTTCTCTCTATGTTTTCGAAACCAGGAAAACGTAAGTAGGGAAGTTGTAATTTATTGATTAAAGACGTTTTGCGTTCTTCAAACCTATCGTTAAATAAATATGATTTCTTTTTTAAGCCAGGAATAGTATCATGAACCATAGGAGCTCCAATGGTTGTCATTGGTACCCTAGCGCCGTAATGAAACTTGCTTACAAATAAGAAATCACCAACTAATAGCGATTTTTCTAAAGATGAAGAAGGAATTGTAAATGGCTGAATAAAATACGTATGTACAATAGTTGCTGCAACAATTGCAAATAGAATTGAGCTAACCCAATCTCCAGTTGCCGATTTTGGATGTAAACTACGTTCTCTAATATAAGTTACATCGGCAACATAATTAAGGTAATAGTTGTAAAAACCTAATGTAATAACAGCTAAAACAGTATCTAAAGTTGTGTTTTTTCCAAAACTACGAGCTGTTTCTACCCATACAACAGGAAACATAATCATGTTTACAATGGGAAGAAAAAGAAGAATAACCCACCAAACAGGGCGATTAATTATTTTCATTAAAACCACTCCATTATAAACAGGGATAAAGGCTTCCCAGGCTTGGCGGCCGGCTTTAATATATAATTTCCAAGTTCCTAATCCATGAATAACCTGAGTTATCAAAATGAATATAAACCACTGCATTAACGTCATAATCCTAATATTTTATTTATTGATGTAAGTAGCCAAACGGGGTTTTGCGTTACATTAATTTTGTTTTTTAACCAATGTTTAACACATCGTTCATTGTGAAAATCCCTGTTTTTCCAACAATCCATTCTGCAGCAATTACAGCGCCTAAGGCAAAACCTTGGCGATTGTGAGCTATATGCTCTATTGTTACAGTATCCACTTCGCTTTCGTAAGTAACAGAGTGTGTCCCTGGAACATCTCCAATTCGTTTTGCAACAATAGGAATGTTTTTTTCTACTTGTTCATCAAGTTTCCAACCTTCATATTTATCGCTATTAGATATAATATCTTTGGCTAAAGAAATAGCTGTGCCACTAGGCGCATCTAATTTTTTTGTATGATGAATTTCTTCCATAGAAACATTGTATTGTTCTAAAGCACGCATCATTTTAGCTAGTGTTTTATTTAATTCAAAAAAGATATTTACACCTAAGCTGAAGTTTGAGGCATAGATAAAAGCTCCCTTTTTTTCTTCGCATAGCGCCACAGCGTTATCATAATTAGCTAACCAACCCGTTGTACCCGAAATAACAGGGACATTGTTGTTTATGCAGTTTTGAATATTGTTGAAAGCCACATCTGGAATACTGAAATCTATGGCTACATCTGCTTTAGTGATATCGTAATCTTTGTCGTTTTTATCAACCTTTAAAACAATGTTATGGCCACGTTTAACAGCAATTTGTTCTATGGTCTGACCCATTCTCCCGTATCCGAGTAAAGCAATATTCATATTAAAATTTAAAATTTAAAGTTAATCCAAGGTTGCTAGTTGCGTCGACCTCATTGAATTGGTAGTGTGGTGCCAAAGATAAATTTTCATCTACGTTATACTGCAGTAAATGTGCATCTACATTGGCTTCTATTATATTTAAAGCATACAGACCAATAGTTACAAGAAGTGAAATTTCTTTGTTTTTTCGGTAGAATTCTTGTGCTGTTTCTAATCTATCTGTACTTACACGTGGTTCGTCTAGTTTTGTTCCAGAGGAATCGTAATAAAATTCATCAGTTTCAAATCCGGCTAAACGACTTTTATAGGCATCGCGATATCTCGTGTATTCATTACTGTTATTTATGTAAAAATAAACTCCCGTTCCTAATGCAGCATATACAATAGGGATTTTCCAATATTTTTTATTGTAAGCTTGTCCTAAACCTGGCAGAATGGCTGAGTAAAATGCTGCTTTTGCAGGTCTTAAAGGATCGTAAGCTTCTGTTATTTGTAGAACAGAGTCTATCACAAATTCTTTAGGCAGTTCTTTTGTTTTTTCCTTCGGAAGAGGATCTTCCTTTGGAGCTTTATCTTGAGCAAATAAAGAAACGCAGCATAGAAAAGTGCATAGACTTGTTATTAGAAATTTATTTTGAATCACCTTCTACTAATTTTTTAATACGGTTAAAATCTTCTTCGGAATGGAATGGAATTGTAATTTTTCCTTTTCCGTTCTTAGAGACTTTAACGTCTATTTTATGTCCAAAGTATTCCGAAAACGAGCTAATGCCTGTTTTAACAAAATTTGGCATGGCACTATTTGTTTCCTTTTTTACAGGTGTTTCTAATGTTTCGCCATTGTTGTAATTACGAACTAAAACTTCGGTGTCTCTAACCGATAATTTATTCGTCAAGATTTTTTCGTAAATATCTAATTGAATCGATTGATCTTCAACAGTAATTAAAGCACGGCCATGACCCATAGAAATAAAGCTGTCCCGCATGCCTGTTTGGATAATGGGGTCTAATTTTAGTAAACGTAAATAATTAGCAATAGTAGAACGTTTTTTTCCAACACGATCACTCATTTGCTCTTGAGTTAGATTTATTTCATCTATTAAGCGTTGGTATGAAAGTGCTATTTCAATAGGATCTAAATCCTGACGTTGAATGTTTTCAACCAAAGCCATTTCTAGCGATTCTTGGTCGTTCGCAATTCTTACGTAAGACGTAATGGTTTCTAAACCTAATAATTTAGTGGCTCTATATCGACGTTCACCAGAAACGAGTTGATATTTATTTAAGCCTAATTTTCTAACAGTTATAGGTTGGATAATGCCCAACTCTTTTATAGAAGAAGCTAATTCTCGTAAGCTTTCTTCGCTAAAATTACTTCGCGGTTGAAACGGGTTAACTTCTATAAAATCGATATCTAAATCAACAATATTTCCAATAACTTTATCTGCATTCTTGTCTTCAGCTGATTTTATATCGTTACTCGGGTCATTTAAAAGAGCCGATAAACCTCTTCCTAAAGCTTGTTTTTTTGTTGCCTTCGCCATAATTAAGCGTTTTTAGTAATAATTTCTCTAGCTAAACTCAGGTAATTTGTTGCTCCTTTGCTGCTTGCGTCATAATTAATAATGCTTTCTCCATAACTTGGAGCTTCACTTAAACGCACATTACGTTGAATAATGGTTTTAAAAACCATATCGTTAAAGTGTTTTTGTACTTCTTCAACTACTTGATTTGATAATCGTAAACGAGAATCGTACATCGTTAGTAGTAAACCTTCAATGTCTAATTCTGGGTTGTGTATTTTTTGAACACTTTTTATCGTGTTTAATAATTTCCCTAAACCTTCTAGCGCAAAATATTCACATTGAATTGGAATGAGAACCGAGTCGGCAGCTGTTAATGCATTTAAAGTTAATAGACCTAATGATGGTGCACAATCAATTAATATATAATCGTAATCGTCTTTAATTTCTTGTAACGATTTTTTTAACATGTATTCGCGTTCTTCCTTATCAACAAGTTCTATTTCAATAGCAACTAAGTCAATATGTGCCGGGATAATGTCTAGATTTGGTGTGTCTGTCTTGCGTATAGCTTCTCTTGCAGTGCTAGAATGTTCTAAAAGTTGGTAGGTTCCAATTTCTACACTATCTACATCTATACCAATTCCGGAACTGGCGTTTGCCTGAGGATCTGCATCTATAAGTAATACTTTTTTTTCTAATACGCCTAGTGATGCCGCAAGGTTTACTGACGTGGTGGTTTTTCCAACGCCTCCTTTTTGGTTAGCAACTGCAATGATTTTACCCATTAAATGATTTGGTTTTATTAGCTGTAAAAATACGATTATTTATTAGGAATAAAAATGTAGCATGTTATAATTAATTTATAAAAAAAAAGACAGCTTATTTGGCTGTCTTTCAATTATAAAATGATAGCTAATATTACTCAGCTTTTTTCTTTTTCTTGTTGTTTCCTTGGCCTTTTCCTTTTGCCATTCCTGCTTTAAATTCATCTAAAGTTAACGTACCATTGCTATCTGTATCAATTTTAGCAAAGCGTTTTTCTAAAACGGCTGCTTCCATTTCTTTCTTACGTTTTTTTGATTTAAACTCATCTAAGCTTATAAGTTTGTCCTCGTCGGTATCGTAAGAAGCAAACATTTTCTCTGGATCTGGCTTCTTTTTGTCTTGAGCATTAGTAATAGAAACAGCACATAATGCTACAATAACTAAACCGAATTTTAAATTTTTTGATGTCATTTATATTAGTTTTATAGTTAAACTTTATGTTTAGACACTTTTTTTAAAAATAGGTTTAATAGATGAAAAAATATTTTTATTTTTTTTTGAATTCAATTTCCTGATGGATTTATTTAGAGTTTAACTTGCTTAATCCTGCATAAGTAACAATACTTACGGCATTGGCTAAATTTAAACTCCGAACATGCTCGCTGTAAAGCGGTATTTTATAAAGTTGTTCAGAATAGGTTTCAATTACGGATTTTGGTAACCCAACCGATTCTTTTCCGAAGATTAAAAACAATTCATCTTCAAAAGGAATATCCCAATGATTTTTTTCGCCATGGCTGGAAAGAAAAGCCATTTTTTTATCTTTATTTATTTTGAAGAAGTCCTCAATGTTTTCGTAGTAGGTTATCGAAAGATGTTTCCAATAATCTAGTCCAGCACGTTTTAAGCGGGAATCGCTAATTTCAAAACCAAACGGTTTTACTAAGTGTAAATGCGAACCTGAACCTAGCGCTAAACGACCAATGTTTCCTGTGTTATTCGGTATTTCTGGTTCTATTAAAACAATGTTTAAAGGCATAATTATAGTAAATAAAAAACCTATTCTACTAATAGAATAGGTTTTGTTAATATGTATTAAGTTGAAATATTATGCCTCAACTTGAGGTTTACCTATTTCTTCTATTTCTACAGCGTTTTCGGCTTTTGGATCTTCACCATATTGGTTAGAACCTTTATCTCCTTCTGTAACAGCAAGTATAAAGCTATAAATAGGAATTAAAAGATACCAACCACTTTTGCCAACGTCATGCATTCTTCGAACTGATACAGCAATTGAAGGGATTAAGACTCCAAAAGCATATGCAGCATAAATAATCATAAATGCTGAAGATTCGGTTACGGCTACAAGAGCTCCAGAAATAAAGGCTAACGCATAAATGAAAATCATATTCAATAAAAAGAACATCCAATATTCCTTTCGTCTCGCTCGTCCTGAAAAATTTGCGTAATTGTCTCGTACTACTTTTAAATACCATTTCATAGATAAAGTGTTTTAATTTGGGGTTATAATGAGCCAAATATAAAATTTTTTTATCATTATTGGGTATTTTATTCTATAATAGACGTTAGTTTTATGAAACTGATATTAAAATTAATCTTCTTTTTTAGTTTTTACTTTAACAATTACAGGTTTCATTATAATTCGCAAAGTACTATCGTTGTTAAAATAACTAATCATCCAATTCATGAAAATAAGGAGCTTGTTTTTTATACTTAAAATAAGCATTAAGTGGATAAACATCCATGTAAACCAAGCCAAACGTCCTTGAAAACTGAATTTAGGCAAATCTACCACAGCCTTCCGTTTTCCAATAGTTGCCATGGAGCCTTTATCTATGTATTCATAATCTTTTACAGGTTTGTTTTTAATTATTTTCTTCAAGTTTTCGGCTAAAAGTGAAGCTTGTTGCAAGGCTACACTAGCAACTTGTGCATGCCCTTTAGGGTGTTTTGGTGTTTCCATATACGAAATGTCACCTAAAGCATAAACATGTTTTAAACCCACTACCTCATTTTGCCGATTAACAATAAGGCGGTTACCACGCGTTATGCAGCTTTCAGGGAAACCTTTAATAACGTTTCCTGTTACACCGGCTGCCCAAATTACGTTTTTCGAGTTTATTTTTTCACCCGTATTTAATGTTACAATAGTACCGTCGTAATCTTTTACAAAGGTATTTGTAACTACAGAAACACCTAATTCTTCCAAGTATTTTTGCGACATTTTTTGTGAGCCTTTACTCATTGGGCTTAGTGTATGTGGACTGCCTTCTAGTAAATAGATGGTAAGTTTCGAGAAATCCTTATCGGGATAATCTTTAGGTAAAATGTTTTCTTTCATCTCGGCCAAAGCACCTGCTAATTCTACTCCAGTTGGGCCGCCACCAACAATTACAAAATTTAATAAAGTTTGTAATTTGTCTGGATCTGTAGTGTTTAAAGCATTTTCAAAAGTTTGTAAAATTCTATTTCTAAGCTGTATCGCTTCAGGAATAGTTTTCATGGGGTAAGCAAAATCTTGTAGATTCTTATTGCCAAAATAGTTTGTGGTACAACCAATAGCAATTACTAAATGGTTGTAATCAAAGTTTCCGATAGGTGTAGCAACAAATTGTTTGTCGAAATTAATTTCAGAAACTTCGGTAATTCTTATTTTAACGTTTTTAGCCTTTTGAAAAACTTTTCGCAACGGAAAAGAAATACTAGCGGGCTCCAGACGTGCAGTTGCCACCTGATACATTAATGGCTGAAATTGGTGGTAATTTTGTTTATCAATTAAATAAACCTCGTAGTTTGGATGGTTAATCAAGTCTTGAGCAAGACGTAATCCAGCAAAACCGGCACCAACAATTACAACTTTTTCTGTTTTCATATTATCTTATTTTTAGGCAAGAATAAATTTTTATTAATTTATAATATTAGCACGTGCTTATCTAGTTGTTTGGTTAGAACTTAGTTTGTTTTTGTTTGAAATATTTTTATAATAACAATGCGTAATAAAAGTACAAAAGGAAAACCATGTAACAAAACATCAAACCAGTCCTTAAATTGCATTCCAGTTGCTCCACCAGATATCCATTTAAGTTTGCCGATAATATGAGGTTCTGGAAAAAAGGGGGCCAAACCTAGCGTTAAGCAAAGTAAGCAAATAAGTTTCCAGTCGTTAAGCAGTTTCATGTTAGCTAAGTATAGATTTTACAAATGCATCTGTTTTGTTTATTCCGCTATTTGTAATATGTTTTATAAAAGCACTACCAATAATGGCACCTTTCGCATATTCTGTAGCTTGAGTAAAAGTTTCATTATCCGAAATTCCAAACCCAATAACCTGTGGGTTTTTTAAATTCATATCGGCAATACGTTTAAAATAGCTTGTTTGCTCGTCTCCAAAACCAGAATTACTTCCTGTAACACTAGCGCTACTTACCATGTAGATAAACCCATTCGAGATAGAATCTATAAAATTAATACGCTCCACCGATGTTTGTGGTGTAATTAGAAACACGTTTATTAATCCGTATTTTTCAAAAATAGTTTGATATTCCTCATGATAAACATCCACTGGTAAATCTGGAATTATCAAACCATCAACACCAATTTCTTGACATTTTTTACAGAATGCCTCCACACCATATTGTAGCATGGGGTTGAAATATCCCATAATTATTAACGGAATAGAAACGGTTTTTCTAACATTTTTTAATTGATCAAAAAGCACTTCAGTCGTCATGCCATTCTGTAAAGCCTTAGTTGAACTTGCTTGAATAGTAGGGCCATCGGCTAGCGGATCACTAAATGGAAGTCCAATTTCTATCATATCTACCCCGTTTTTTTCTAAATCTTCAATAATAGAAACGGTATCTGTTAAACTTGGGTAACCAGCTGTAAAATAGATCGATAATAACTTTTTATCTTCTTGTAATTTTTGGTTTATTCTATTCATAATAAGAATATTTTTTTCATTCCCTCGAGTAAATCCTATTTTACTACGATTGAATATGTTTTTGCTTTTTTTGTTTTTTTGCGTTACCACAAGGGTTGGGCTTTCACTACTCGCTCCTTCCTAAAAAGTCGGGGAGCTCAAACATGCCGTTCAATCCCTAACGCGGTATTCCCTGTTATTTTATATTTTAAAATATTCAATATAATTCTGTAAATCTTTATCACCACGACCAGAAAGACTCACCACAACCACATCGTCTGGTTTAAAGGTTCTTTCTTCAAAAATAGCTAAAGCATGCGAGCTTTCAATGGCAGGAATAATACCTTCCAGTTTACATAAATCTAAACCAGCATTCATAGCTTGGTCGTCGGTAATCGACATAAATTCTGCACGCCCTGTTTTGCATAAGTGCGCATGCATAGGTCCAACGCCAGGATAATCCAGCCCAGCCGAAATAGAGTAGGGCTCTGTGATTTGTCCGTCTTTGGTTTGCATCAGCAATGTTTTACAACCGTGAATAACACCTTCGTGTCCTAAAACCGAAGTGGCAGCACTTTCACCAGAATCTACTCCTAAACCAGCAGCTTCTACCGAAATAATTTTTACATCAGGTTCGTGTAGATAGTGGTAATATGTTCCTGCGGCATTGCTTCCTCCACCAATACAGGCTACAACATAATCGGGGTTTTCACGACCAATTTGTTCTTTTAATTGCCATTTTATTTCTTCAGAAATTATCGATTGGAATCTCGTAACCATATCAGGATAAGGATGCGGGCCAATAGCCGAGCCAATAATGTAATGTGTGTTTACAGGATTGTTAATCCAATCACGAATGGCTTCGTTTGTAGCATCTTTTAGCGTACGGCTTCCTGAAAGCGCAGGTACTACAGTAGCTCCTAACATTTTCATTCTCGCTACGTTTGGAGCTTGGCGTGCAATATCGATTTCGCCCATGTAAACAATACATTCTAAACCCATTAATGCACAAACGGTAGCTGTAGCAACACCATGTTGCCCTGCACCTGTTTCTGCTATAATTCGAGTTTTTCCAAGGCGTTTAGCCATAAGGATTTGCCCGATAGTATTGTTGATTTTATGAGCGCCAGTGTGGTTTAAATCTTCACGCTTTAAATATATTTTTGTGTTATATTTTTCTGAAAGGCGTTTTGCAAAATACAGAGGCGATGGACGGCCAACATAATCTTTTAAAAGTTGATCGAACTCTTTTTTAAAGTCCGGCTCCGCCATTATTTTTAAATAGTTTTGGCGTAATTCTTCCACATTTGGGTAAAGCATTTCTGGGATGAAAGCGCCACCAAATTCACCGTAATAGCCTTTTTCGTTTACGTTATAATTCATAACCTGTTCTTTTTTATGGTATAAAATTGTGCTAAGGTTTGTTTTAAATTCTTGTAATAATGTTATGTTTTTTAATCCGGGTTCTATTTCAAATTTACTGTTTACATCTAATGCGTAGCAGTATTTTGAAGCTTTACTATTCCGGAATTTTTTAATATCTTCTGTTTGATCAACACCAATGCCTCCACTTAAAAAGAATGGTTTTGTTGATGGGTATTGGTTTAAAACATTCCAATTGAAGGTATAGCCATTTCCGCCTGGGTGTTTTCCTTTGGTATCAAATAAAAAGTAATCGCAGACATTTTCGTAGGGTTTTAATACTTCGAAATTGAATTCGTTTTTAATAGAGAATACTTTAATGATCTCGAGTACTTCGCCTTTTAAAGTAGCACAATATTCTGGAGATTCTTCACCGTGTAATTGAACAGTTTGTAAGTCGAATGTTTTTATTTTTTCAATAACAACTTGCAAGTCTTCATTAACAAAAACACCTGTCTTTTTTATGGTGCTAGATATTTTTGGAATGGATGTATTGAAATTTCTAGACGATTTACCGTAGAATATAAAACCTAAATAGTCTGGCTGTAAAGCTGCGACCTCGGTCATATTATCTTGATATTTCATTCCGCAAACTTTCAGTTTCATGATGCTCAATTTATGTGGTTTTAAAATAAATTTAGTGAAATTTTATTTATTCAATTGGTTAATAAATTCAGTAGCACTTGCACCAGGATTATCGGTTTTCATAAAGTTTTCACCTATTAAAAATCCTTGATATCCAAAAGGTTTAAGCTCTTTAATGGCTTCAATGTTACTAATGCCACTTTCGGAGACTTTTACAAAATCGTTTGGTATTTGTGTGCTTAATAATTTACTAGTTTCTAAACTTACTTCGAAGGTTTTTAAATTTCTATTATTCACACCAAGCATATCTAAGCTTGGCATAATAGATTTTTGCAATTCGGCCTCGTTATGCACTTCTAAAAGAACATCGAGGTTTAAGCTTTTTGCAAATTCCGAATATTGTTTAATTTCTTCTCGGGTTAAAACAGCAGCGATAAGTAAAATTACATCGGCGCCATAAGCTTTGGCTTCCAATATTTGATAAGTGTCTATGATGAACTCTTTACGTAGAAGCGGTAAATTACAACTTGCACGAGCAGTTAATAAATCGTCTAAACTTCCGCCAAAATATTTTCCATCGGTTAAAACGGACATGCCACAAACACCTGCATTTTCGTAACCCGAAGCCACATCTTGAACATTGAGAGTGTTGTTAATTACAGATTTTGAAGGTGAACGTCTTTTGTGTTCAGCGATAATACCAGTTTTGCTATTTCGTAAGTTATTGGCTAAAGAAACCGTTGCGCGTTCAAATAAAACAGATTGCTCCAATTGCGAAACGGGAATAAGTTGCTTTCTTAAGGCGACTTCATTTCTTTTATCGATTACTATTTTGTCTAAAATATTCATTTTCAGTATACTGTTTTACTTGCTTAATGCTACTAATTTATCTAAACTCATTTTTGCTTTTCCTGAAAACAGAGATTCTTTTGCTATTTGAAAACCTTCTTGATGTGAAATTTGTTTTGAAGTGGCAATGGCTAATCCTGCATTGGCACAAACAACATTGTTTTGAGCTTCTGTTCCTTTTCCACTAATAATTTCGACAAATATATTTGCTGCATCTTTTATGGTATCTCCACCAAAAATAGCGTTTTGTTTAATTTTTGAAACGCCTAAATCTTCAGGTGAAAAAAGTTTTTCGGTATGATTAGAAATAATTTTTGCTTTTCCTGTTAATGAAATTTCATCGTAGCCATCTAAAGCATAAACGATATTATAATTGTGTTCTGTATTTTGAAATAAGAAACTATAAAGCCTTAAAACTTCTAAATTAAAAACCCCTAGAACATGGTTTTTTGGAAAGGACGGATTAACCAAAGGCCCTAACATATTGAAAAAAGTTTTAACACCTAGTTCTTTTCGAATAGGAGCAACGTTTTTCATTGCTGGGTGAAACAATGGTGCGTGTAAAATACATATTCCTGCTTGGTCTAAAGCGCGTTTTAAAAAATCTTCATTATTAGAAAATTTCACACCTAAATGTTCCATAACATTCGATGAGCCAGAAGTTGATGATACACCGTAATTTCCATGTTTAGAAACATGAACACCAGCACCTGCGGTTATAAAAGCCGATAGGGTAGAAATGTTGAAGGTGTTTTTACCGTCTCCGCCAGTTCCTACAATATCGATAGCATTAAAATCGGTAAGATTTATAGGTAAGCACAGTTCTAGAAGCGCGTCTCTAAAGCCTTTTAGCTCTTCTATAGTAATACTGCGCATCATGAAAACCGATAAAAAACAGGTTATTTGGCTAGGATTATACATATCGTTTGATATGTTTACCAAGACTTGTTTTGCCTCTTCGGTTGAAAGTGTTTCGTGGTTTATTAGTCTGTTTAATAAATGTTTCATTTCTTTTTTATTTCCGTAAAGCGAGAATTGTTGTTGGTTATTTTGTTTTCATTGGAGTAAGCACTGTTTTACTGAGATTGAAAACTGAATACTGTTTTTTTTTAATTCTCAATCCAATTTTTTAAAATTGCTTTTCCGTTTGGAGTTAATACCGATTCTGGGTGATATTGTACGCCACGAACATCGTATGTTTTATGGCGAAGAGACATGATTTGTCCGTTAATATCTACCGATGTTGCTTCTAAACTTTCTGGTAAATTCGGGTTTACTACCCATGAGTGATAGCGCCCGACTTCTATGTTTTTATCTAAGCCTTTAAAAAGGATTTCATCGTCTACGGTTATGGTAACGTTTGTTGCTACACCATGATAAACTTCATCTAGGTTTATTAATGAGCCTCCGAAAACTTCACCTATGGCTTGTTGGCCTAAGCATACGCCAAGAATACTTTTTGTTGGAGCATATCTTTCTATAATGGCTTTTAGTAATCCTGCTTCGTCTGGAATTCCTGGGCCTGGAGATAATACTATTTTATGGTATGGTTCAACATCGTCAAGGGTAAGTTTGTCGTTTCGGACTACGGTAACATCGCAATTTAAATCTTCTAGGTAATGAACTAGATTGTATGTAAAACTGTCGTAATTGTCTATGACTAGTACTTTCATAAGTTTATTTTTTTTCAGATGAATCTGAATTTTATTTATTTTGTTATTCGAGTAGGTGTTGCTTTACTGCTACTTTTTCCGTGGATTGCTCCGCGTTAGGGATTGAGGCTTTGTTGAAGCTCTTTTTGTGTTGTTGCACCTATGCAACACAAAAAAGCGACTGCCGAAAGCCCGACCCTTTTCGGGTAACGCCCAATTTATTTATATGTCTTCGGCTACTTTTATGGCTTTTGTTAATGCACCGAGTTTATGAAATACTTCTTGCAATTCGTTTTCGGCATTAGATTTTGATACCATTCCGGCGCCTGCTTGCCAGTTTAATTTGTAATCTTTACTTAAAAAGGTACGGATCATGATGGCGTGATTAAAATTGCCTTCGAAATCCATGAACCCGATTGCGCCACCGTAATAGCCGCGACTTGTTTTTTCGTATTGTTCAATAAGTTGCATAGCACGGTGTTTTGGTGCGCCACTTAATGTTCCTGCAGGAAAAGTATCTGCCACAACTTGCATCGTTGAGGTGCTTTTGTGTTTATGGCCTGTTACTTTACTTACTAGGTGAATTACGTGCGAGAAAAACTGCACTTCACGATAGGTTTCTACTTTTACTTGGCTGCCGTGACGACTTAAATCGTTTCGGGCTAGGTCGACAAGCATAACGTGTTCTGCGTTTTCTTTATCGTCATTTTTTAATTGTTCGGCAAGAATTTCGTCTTGTTCCTCATCGCCTGTTCGTTTAAATGTTCCTGCAATAGGGTGAATTTCGGCCAGACCATTTGTTACAACAAGTTGGGCTTCGGGTGAACTACCAAATATTTTAAAATCTCCATAATCGAAATAAAATAGATATGGTGATGGATTTATGCTACGTAAGGCGCGATAAATATTAAAATCGTCTCCTGTGAATTCTTGTGAAAAACGACGAGAAAGTACGAGTTGAAAAACATCGCCTCGAGCACAATGTTTTTGAGCTAAATCTACTTGAGCTTTAAATTCGTCATCGGTTAAATTAGATTTTATTTCGCCTTTAGATTTGAAATTATAAGATGCGAAATTTTGCACGTTTATTAGCTGGTCGATGTCGTGTATGTTGTTTTCGGCATCGTTAAAGCAGTGTGCAAAAATATAAGCTTCGTTTTTATAGTGGTTTATGGCGATAATATTTTTATAAACAGCATAGTAAATATCTGGTATTACTACAGAATCGTCTTTTTTGCTAATTTGAACATCCTCGAAATACCGAACAGCATCGTAAGCAGTGTAACCAAATATACCGTTGTTAATGAATTTGAAATCTTCGTCGGATTGGGGATCGAAACGTTTTGTGAAATCATGGATTTCGTTCGCTACGTTTATATCTTTTGTTATGTTTAAAGACGTGGTGCTCCCATCGGGAAAGGTTTGCGAAATAACTTCGTTTTCTACCTTTATAGATGCGATTGGGTTGAAACAGATATACGAGAAGTTTTTGTGATTACGGTGGTAATCACCACTTTCTAGCAAAATACTGTTTGGGTATTTATCGCGTATTTTATAGTAAACAGATACAGGTGTTATAGTATCTGTTAATATTTTTTTGTGGTGGGTGTATAGACTAAATTTTTCCATTTAATGTTTTTAATATTTCGGCAAACACCGAAAATGTAAACTTTTTTAATAAAAAAAAGGCTTGTCGTGAATGACAAGCCTTTTGGATATTTTAAGTTTTAAATATACTTGGGTTTTACTTCACGAATTTTAGTTTCGAAAGCTCCACCACCATGTATTATTTAAAAATATGTTCATTGTTATTGTTTTAACTGGTTCAAATATAAAGATTGAAAAAGTATTATACAAAACTTTGTGCTTTTTTTACGAATAAAGAAGAATTAGGACTAATTTGTTAGGGATTCCTCTTTAAAAAAGACTGCTATAACAAGTACAACAGTCTTGGTTGGTTACTATTGGTTTAGGGAAACCTACTTGCTATTAACCGTAATTTGCGTAAAAGTGAAGTTAATTCAGCTTTTTCGTTGGTGGTTAAGTGAGCCACTAATTTATTTTCTATTATTGCTAGTGTTTTGTTTTATATAATTACAACTAAAAGTTGACTTTTATTTAATGATAGTTTGAGTTCGATTGTAAAAAAATCTTACTTGTTTACGAGCCGAAAACAACTGCTGTACATACAAATGTATATAAAATTCCGAATAACGCTGCGTTTTTATATAAAAGTTTGTTAAACAGGAGAAGAAACAAAATAGTATTAATTAATTTTATGATTATGAAACGATACTTATTTATGGCAACCTTACTTTTTGTTTTTGGTTGTGGGAATAAAAATAAACAAACCAATTTAATTAGTAGTGCTCCTGAAGTAAAAGAAATTGATGCTTTTATGAAAAATGATATAGCTTTGGAAGTCTATGATTTTAATGGTTTAAAGAAGTTTTTGAATAGGACTGATGATAAGATTCATGTTATTAACTTTTGGGCCACTTGGTGTGCGCCCTGTGTGAAAGAATTGCCCTATTTTGAGAAGTTGAAGTCTGAATACGCAAATGAGAACGTAGATATTACATTGGTGAGTTTAGATTTCCCACATTTATATGAATCTAAATTGAAGCCTTTTATTTTGAAGGAAAAACTGAAATCTAAAGTTGTTGCTTTGGATGATGTTGATAGTAATTCTTGGATTCCGCAGGTAGATGAAACATGGTCTGGAGCAATACCAGCAACTATTATTTATAAAAATGGAAAGCGTAAGTTTTATGAGAAATCGTTTACTTACGAAGAGTTAGAGCATGAGTTAAAGCAATTCTTAAATTAAATAGTTATGAAAAAAACAATGAAAATAATATCGGTAATTATGGTTGTACTTTGTGTAAGCGCATTTACTGTAAAGACTGAAACTGTTAGTGATGGTTATGGAATTGGTGACGTGGCTGAAGATTTTTCGTTAAAAAATATTGATGGAAACATGGTTTCGCTATCAGATTATAAAGAAGCTAAAGGTTTTATAGTAACATTTACTTGTAATACCTGCCCTTATGCTGTAATGTATGAAGATCGTATTGTAGAACTCGATAAAAAATATGCGAAGTTAGGTTACCCTGTAATTGCAATAATGCCGAATAATACAGATATTAAGCCAGATGATAACTTAGAGGCTATGAAAAAACGCGCAGTAGAAAAAGGCTTTACATTTCCTTATTTAATTGATAAGGATCAAAAAATATATCCAAAATTTGGAGCAACTAAAACACCTCATGTTTTTGTTTTAGAGAAAACAAGTAAAGGTAATGAGGTAAAGTATATTGGAGCAATCGATGATAATTATAAAGATGCTACGGCAGTTACAACTAAATATGTTGAAAATGCAGTAGATGCTTTGCTTGATGGAAAAGAAGTGAAAACAACTGAAACTAGAGCTATTGGCTGTGGTATTAAAGTATAATGAATCAGTAATATAGAATAGGTAGTAAAAAAATCTGGAGTGTAATACTTTGGGTTTTTTTTCGTCTATCACTTTAGAAATATTAAATTTGTTTTCATTAAAATAATAAAACAAAAAATAACAACATAATAATGGAAGATTTATCACAAGAAGAGTGGACAGAGCAACTAGCTAAGGACGATAACGCTGTAATTTTAGATGTAAGAACAGATGCAGAAGTAGCGGAAGGTATTATTCCAGGAGCTAAACATATCGATATATACAAAGGGCAAGAGTTTGTAAGCGAAATCGAAAAATTAGACAAGAGCAAAAACTTTTATGTGTATTGCCGTTCTGGAAATCGTAGTGGGCAGGCTTGTGCAATAATGGAACAAATGGGGTTTGAAAACGCCTATAATTTAGAAGGAGGCATGTTAGATTGGGCTGGAGATGTTGTAGATTTATAATAATATATGAAATCAATTTCAATTTTTATAATCATCTTTTTTTGTGCTACTTTATTTAATTGTAAAGCACAAAAGGATGATATTGTTACCGAAATTACTCCAGAGGAGCTTAATGTGATTTTAAAAGAACAAAACGGTATCCGAATGCTAGACGTAAGGACTCCTAAAGAATTTAAAATAAGTCATATTTCGGGAGCTGAAAATATTAACTTTTTATCAGATAATTTTTCGAAATCTTTGGAAGTATTGAATAGGGAAGAGCCACTAATAATTTACTGTAAATCAGGACGAAGAAGCGGTAAAAGTATTGCTGTTTTTAAAAAATTAGGATTCCTTAAAGTTTATGAGTTGGAGGGTGGAATTTTAAATTGGAAGGCTAATGGTTTTGATACTGAGCTAAAATAAAATTTATTTTTACGTTTATCTGTTTTTATTTACTGATTGTCTTTTTTATTCTTAATTAGGCACTGTTTTTTTTAACTTTATAAATTAAAATTCAGTCTAACCAATTGATTTTTTTATTCTAATTAATCCCTCATAGAATTCAATGGAAAACGGTTATGTTATTATCGGTATAATAGCTTTGCTTTTTTTAAGCATGTATGGCTATTCATATTTGTCTGTTTTAAAAGAAAAGGCAAAACAAAAAGAAGAAAGTCAGAAGCAAAAAGAAGCTCAAGAAATAAGGCGAAAGGCACGAATAGAAAAGCAGGATGCTTTATTGGAGCGCGTACGTTTGTTTAATGAACGAAAAGAAGAAAATCGAGCAGAGTTAATGATGCTCGGAAAAGATAAGAAGAATCAAAAAGTGGGCTAAAAAGCTCGTTAAATATTTTTTAAAACCATGTATATTTACGAATGTACATGGTTTTTTTGTGCCCTAAAAAGATATTTTCTAAGTAAATATAGGGATTCATAAAAATAAATTTTATATTTGCATACCGGACCAGACCAGTACGGTTTATAAATATGGATTTTAAAATCAACATAAACAGCGAAACACCTAAGTATCAGCAGCTTGTTAATGCTATAAATAACGAGTTGGCAAACAATAGGTTGGCTAGTGGTGATGCGTTACCATCAGTTAATTCGGTATGCAAATCTCATAAACTTTCTCGCGATACTGTTTTTAAAGCCTATTCTATTTTAAAAGAACATGGCGTTATAGAATCTGTGCCAAATAAAGGCTATTACGTAGCCAACGAAACTAGAAAAGTGCTTTTGCTTTTAGATACCTTTAAGGCTTATAAAGAAGTGTTATATCACGCGTTTGTAAATAATTTGCCCGAAAATGTTATTACAGATATTCAGTTTCATCATTATAATATTGATAATTTTAAAACCATAATTAATAATAGTAAAGGGAAGTATTATAAGTATGTAGTGATGACTTTTGATAACAAAGAAGTTGCCGAAGTTTTAAAAGATATTGATGATAGTAAATTATTGTTAATCGATTGGAATATTCACGCAAACAAGCATAATAATTTTGTGTTTCAAGATTTTGGAAAATCTTTTTATGATACTTTAAAAGAAGCAAATCAGGCATTTAAGAAATACAGAAAATTAGTGTTAGTGTATCCCACATTTACACATCACCCAGCAGAAACGGTAGATTATTTTAAAGCATACTGCAAAGAGGAAGGTTTCAGTTTTGAAATTATTACAGATTCTAAAGATTTTAATATCAAAAAAGGCGAGGCCTACATCAGCGTAAGCGATAGAATTCTCGGTATCTTTTTAGAACAATGCCGCTCCAGTAATTTTGAACCAGGCACCGATGTCGGGTTTTTATCTTACAATGAAACCCCAATGAAACAATTCATTTATAAAGGGATTTCAGTTATTTCAACAGATTTTAAACAATTAGGCGCCAAAGCAGCCGAGTTTGTAAGCGAAGACAAGGTTATTCAAGAATATATACCAACCAAACTAATTTTAAGAGACTCATTATAATGAATTATAATTTAGGAATAGACATTGGCAGTTCGTCAATAAAAGTAGCATTAGTAGATGTAGAAACAGGTAAAAGCTTAGGCGTTGTACAAGAACCCAAAGAAGAGATGGGTATGTTTGCTCAACAAAATGGTTGGGCAGAGCAAGATCCAAACGACTGGTGGTTTCATATTTGCAATGCTATTAGAACGTTAAAAAAACAATATAGCATAAACCGCTCTCAAATAAAAGGTATTGGTATAGCTTACCAAATGCATGGGTTAGTTGTGGTCGATAAAAATGGAAAGCCACTGCGTAAAAGCATCATTTGGTGCGATAGTCGTTCGGTAGAAATTGGACATAAAGCTTTCGCTGAAATAGGTGAGGCGAAGTGCGCTGAGCATCTGTTAAACTCACCAGCTAATTTTACGGCTTCAAAATTAAAATGGGTAAAAGATAATGAGCCCGATATTTATAGTGAAATTCATAAATTTATGCTACCTGGCGATTATGTAGCGTATAAGTTTTCGAATAAAATGAATACAACAATTTCGGGACTTTCCGAAGGCATATTCTGGGATTTTAAAAATGATAGCGTAGCCGATTTTCTTTTAGAATATTACGGTATAAGTGCAGATTTAGTTCCCGATATAGTAGATACTTTTGGTAACCAATCTGTGGTTGATGAGCAAGGTGAAAATGAAAGCGGACTCGCTGCTGGAACCCCAATTTATTACCGCGCCGGCGATCAACCAAATAATGCATTATCGCTTAATGTTTTCAATCCAGGAGAAGTTGCTGCAACTGGTGGAACTTCGGGTGTTGTATATGCTTTAACAGATAGTCTTTCGGGAAAGGAAAGCACGCGAGTAAACAATTTTGCGCACGTAAATTATACAAAAGAAAATAAAAATATAGGTAAATTATTAAATATTAATGGTGCTGGTATTCAATACCGTTGGTTGCTAAATAATCTTGATGTAAGCTCTTACGAGGAAATGAATAATTTGGCATCAGAAATCCCAATAGGATCTGGAGGTGTATGTATTTTACCTTTCGGAAATGGCGCCGAGCGTATGTTAAACAACCAACGCATTGGTACGCGTTTGGTAAACATAAACCTAAACAATCACAACAAAGCGCATTTGTGTCGTGCTGCGCTCGAAGGCATTGCGTTTTCATTCCTTTATGGCATGGAAATCTTGAAATCCGATGGCATTAAAGCCAGTGTTATTCGTGCGGGAAATGATAATTTATTCCGTTCCGAGATTTTTGCAAACACCGTAGCAACACTCATTGAGCAAGAAATTGAAATTTATAATACCACAGGAGCCATAGGCGCTGCCCGTGCTGCTAATTTATATAAAGGCGATTTCGAAGCTTTCGGAAAAAGTATAATGGACAACGATCATGTCATGACGTTTATGCCGTTTAAAGACAAAACACCATATATAGAAGCATATAACAATTGGAAAAAAGAACTAGAACTCGTTTTAAATAAATAATAAAATGTGGGCGTTACCACAAGGGTCGGGCTTTCACTACTCGCTCCCTCCCAAAAGGTCGGGGAGCTTAAACAAACCGTTCAATCCCTAACGCAAACAAACATTGTAAAGTAAAAAATAATATCAACTAATAATTAAAAATTATGGCTACTAAAGAGTATTTTAAAGGCATTAACAACATTGCGTTTGAAGGCAAAGATTCCGATAATCCATTAGCATTCAAATATTACAATCCAGACCAAGTGGTTGCTGGAAAAACCATGAAAGAATGGTTTAAATTTTCTATTGCTTACTGGCATACATTCTGCGGACAAGGATCGGATCCATTTGGACCGGGAACACAAAGTTTTGAGTGGGATAAAGCTTCAGATCCAATTCAAGCAGCAAAAGATAAAGCAGATGCTGCTTTCGAATTTATTGGAAAAATGGGCTTTGATTATTTCTGTTTTCACGATTTCGATTTAGTTCAAGAAGGCGCAACATTCGCAGAGTCGGAACAACGTTTAGAAACTATTACCGATTATATAAAAGGTAAACAAGCCGAAAGTGGTGTAAAATTACTTTGGGGAACAGCAAACTGTTTTTCAAATCCACGTTACATGAACGGAGCTTCTACTAACCCAGATTTCGATGTGGTTGCTAGAGCAGGCGGACAAATAAAACTAGCTTTAGATGCTACCATTAAATTAGGTGGTGAAAATTATGTATTCTGGGGAGGTCGTGAAGGTTACATGTCTTTATTAAATACAGATATGGGGCGTGAACTAGACCACATGGGGCAGTTTTTATCCATGGCTAGAGATTATGCAAGAGCGCAAGGTTTTAAAGGGAACTTCTTTATTGAGCCAAAGCCAATGGAGCCATCAAAACACCAATACGATTTCGATTCAGCTACAGCTATCGGTTTCTTAAGAGAATACGGTTTAGATAAAGATTTCAAAATAAATATTGAAGTAAATCATGCAACATTAGCGCAACATACATTTCAACACGAAATTGAAACGGCGGCAAAAGCAGGCATGTTAGGTAGTTTAGATGCTAACCGTGGTGATTACCAAAATGGTTGGGATACCGATCAATTCCCAAATAATATTCAAGAAACTACCGAGGCTATGCTTGTATTTATGAAAGCAGGTGGCTTACAAGGTGGAGGTGTTAATTTCGATGCTAAAATTAGAAGAAATTCAACCGATTTAGACGATGTTTTTCATGCACACATTGGAGGCGCAGATACCTTTGCTAGAGCGTTGTTAACAGCAGACAGAATCATTACATCTTCAGCTTACGATAAATTAAGAACAGAGCGTTACAGTTCTTTCGATGGAGGAAAAGGTAAAGATTTTGAAAACGGTAAATTAAACTTACAAGATTTATATAAAATTGCTCAAGAAAATGGTGAGTTGCAGTTAAAAAGCGGTAAGCAAGAAATGTTTGAGAATATTATTAACCAATATATATAATCCCTCTAGAGGTTTTATTATCATTAAAAAGAGCTCGGAAATCAATAGGTTTTCGGGCTCTTTTATTTCAAATTAATTTAATAGCTTATCATTGTTATTTATTTTAAAACAACGTTCTTCTCCTAGAAATAGTGGGTTTCCGTGTTTTTCTGACCAAAAACCTTCTAATAAATCATTGGTTAAGCATTTGTAAACTACTACGCCTTTATAGACCTTTAAATCTTCACCTTCATAATTAAAATTAATAACTAAGATATTGTTTTTAAAAAAGCCTGTTCCAGTTTGTTTTTGCGAGTTTCCAATTATCCAATCGGCCTTAATTCTACTATTTTTGTTAATTGAAAGATTAAGCTTGCCGCGATAAGGTGTTTTTTCTTCATCTTGATTAAAGCCTTCAATAGTATATTTTCCGATAATGTCGTTTATAGTCATATTCAGCAAAGTTATCGAATTCTAGGCGTGAATTTCTTTAAAAAGGGCCATACTATTCTAGAAATGTTTAAATTGGAGCATTATTACATGATTAAATTCTTACGAAAATTAATTTCATTTAAAAATAAAATTTTGATTAAATACATTTACTTTTTATTGTTCTCTGTGACTTTGTTTGCTCAAGAAATTAGTATACCTACTAAGTTTTTAGAAGATGGTAATTTATATAAAAATTTGAACAAGAGTTCAAATCAATTATCGGGACCTTTAGCAGCATTTAGTATAGATGAAAAATGTGTGGTTATTGGCTTTTTAGGAAGAGATAATTATAAAGTTAAATACAAGGAATGGGAAGGTGTTGTTAAGGATATCGATTTGTTGGTTAACGAAAAAATGTCCGATTTATATTTCGATTTTCAAGAAAAGGAAAGTAAAAAAGCAATTGAGTTGGAAAACACTCGAAAGAAGAAAATGCGGGAGCTTATTAAGTATGGCGAAGTGCTCTCTGACGAAAAAAGACAACAAATAATTAATGATTCTATTGCTAAAAGAAAGGCTGAAAATTTAGAGAAATTACGAGTTGCCGATTCTATTTCACAAGCTAAAGCTGCTCAAGAAAAACAGTTGCAGTTTATGCGTGCACAGGCTTTAAAGCAAGCTGAGGAACTTGAGGCTAAGCGTGTAAAAGATTCAATAGCTAAAGCAAAGGAAGTTGAGCGATTACGTTTTAATAATATAAAAGCTCAAGAATTAAAATTAGCGGTAGAGCGAGAAGCAGAGCGTGTTAAAGATTCTGTTTTAAAAGTAGAAAAGGTAGAAAAAGAACGGCTAGAAAAAGAGCGAATTTCGACTTTAAAACTAGAAGCTCAACTAGAAGTTGAGCGTATAAAAGATTCTATTTCTCGGGTAAAAAAAGAAGAGAAAGAACGATTAGAGTTTGAAAAGGCACAAGAAAAGGCTTTGGAAAAAGCAGCCGAATTAGAAGTTAAGCGTGTTAACGATTCTATAACTAAGGCTGAAGTTGCTGAGAAAAAGCGATTAGATTTTGAAATGGATCAAATAAAAGCTTTGAATAAAGCCGCAGAGCAAAAGAGAGAACGTGTAAAGGATTCAATTATAAAAATCAAAGAAGCAGATGATAAACGTTTAGAGTTGGAGCGAACAAAAGCTTTAGCCTTAAAGGAAGCTGAAAAGTTGGAAGCTAAGCGTATAAGTGATTCAATCGCTAAAGTAAAAGCCATTGAGAAAAAGAAGTTGGAGTTTGAAAAAGAACAAGCTGCAATCAAGAAAAGAGCAGAAGAACTTGAATCTAAACGTGTTAATGATTCTTTGGTTAAAGTAGAAGAAGTTAGGTTACAGCGTTTAGAGAACGAGCGAGTGGCTGCTTTAAAGCGAGAAGTAGAGTTAGAGCGAATACGCTTAAAAGATTCGGCTTTTCAAGCAAAGGTAGATGAGAATAAGCGTTTGGAGGATTTGGCTTTAAAGAAAGCAGCTGATGAAAAACGTTTAATTTTTGAAAAGGAAAGAGCTAAAGCTCAAGAACGTGCATTTGAATTGGAGACTAAGCGTGTAAAAGATTCTCTTAATAAAGCTGAGGTTAATGAGAATAAACGATTAGAAATTGAAAGAGAAAGCGCGAAAGCGCAAAAAAGAGCGACCGAGTTAGAAGCTAATCGATTAAAAGAGGCACTAGAAAAGGCGGAAGCTGAAGCTTTGAAAAAAGAACGTTTGGAGGTTGAGCAAAATCAAGCTCTAAAGCAAGAGAAGGAAATTGAAACTGCTCGAGTGAGCGATTCGATAAATAAAGTGAATGCGGCACATATTGAGCGTTTAAAAAGTGAGCATGCCGTAGCTTTAAAAGAAGCTGAAGAGAAGCAGCAGTTATCTGATAATCATGCTGAAGCTATTAAACAGGCCGTTGAACTGGAGGCGAATAGGATTAGAGATTCAATAGCTAGAGTTAATGCAATTAATGATCAAGATGTTAGGCTTATTACCGAAAATGAGAATTCTGAAAGAATGCAATTTCGTAATAGTTGTCATTATATATTAGATGAATATGATGATTTTACTAAAAAAGCGACAATAAAAACAAAGGCTTACACTATAAGTGAAAACTTAAATATCGAATTGTTTAAGTACGGTAAAAAGGTATCGGTATTTATCAATTCATCTATAGATTTGGGTTGCGTTAGTTATCTATCTCATAGTCGTTCTAAGGTAGCGGTTCAGTTAGAAAACAATAGAGTTATTACTTTATATCACTCTTGGAATATGGAGTGTGGTGAGTTTTTGTTTAAAGCAGATTTGACTAATTCGCAAATTTTAAATCTTGAAAAATCGCCAATAAAATCAATTAAGCTAAGAGGGACTAAAGGTTTTCGAGAAATTGAAAATATTAGTTATAAAGAGTTTTTTATGGATAAGCTTAAATGTGTTGAATAGAGGTTTGTTTTAGTGTTTGGAAGTTTTGTTTAAAACATATTTATTTGAAAAAGGGTGTTTTTCCTCTTATGTAGGAATGTTATAGTTTTTAACTTTGAAATCACACAAAATCAATGTTATATGAAAACTTTTAATCCATTTTTAATTATTCCCTTATTGCTATGTACTTTTCTTTTTTCTTGCGGCCAATTAAAAGGTGAAAAAAGCATGGAAAACTCTAAATCTCGAGATGTTTTACTTCAAAATCATCTAATATCTTCAGCTCAAGGAAAGGAAATGTTTGCTGAATTTAACGAAAATAGAACTAAGATTATCGAAGGGACGCTTCAGGAGAAATACAAAGACAATGATTTTGAAGACACGAAGTTTATTTGGTATTCATTAGATGAGATAAAAGCTTATTTACAATACATCGAATCTATTCAAAAAGCTAACCCAAAACAAGATGTTTCTGGTCTTAGAATATATTTTGCCGCCTATCCTAATTCTAAGAAGTTTAAGAGCGGAAAATCTATTAAGCATCCTAAACAGCAAACTGTTTTCATGATTCCAACGGTTGGTGTTGACTTAGGCGAAAAAAAACATAAAAGCATGAACCATTTACCATTCATTATAAAATCAGATTCTAGTAATCCTTTAGCGGGACAATTTGAAATTGTTGATGAGCTGATGATTGATTTTAATAAGAAAAAACGACTTGAAATGTATTATAAAAAAGCACAGAATTTTCAAAAAGCAGGTGTAAACTTCAGTGCTAGTTTGTTTACTGCGCGAGCCGTAGAAACAAGTACTATTTATAATGAAGGAGAAATGATTCCGCCTCCATATAAACTTGATTAATAATTAATAGATGAGTATGTTTTTAGAGATCTCATTTATAACAATAAGAAGTTCTATAAAGTATATAGAGCTTCTTGTTGCTATTATAGGAACCTTGTATTTTTATAAATACAAGCATGAGTTCTTAAAATATTTTTTAATAATATTATGGTACACCGCTTTCAATGAGTTTTTTGGGTTTCTGTTAGGTAGAATGGGGTTTTCAACAAACTATATTATCTATAATATTTTTCATTTTATAAATTTTTCATTCTTATTTTTATTGTTTAATAGTTGTTTAAAAATAAAGAGTCATAAAAAATGGACTAAATTATTTTTAGCTATTTATGTACTAAGTTTTTTTATAAATATGTTTTTTCAAAACTATTTGTATCAAATACAAACCATTCCTTATTTAATAGCATCGGTGCTTCTTATAACAAGTATTGTTTTTTATTTTTCAGAAATATTAAATACTAATGAAGTTCTTTTTATAAAAACAAACCTCATGTTTTGGATTAGTGTTGGGTATTTGCTTTACCTAGCCGGAAACATTCCTATTCGAGTAGTTAGAAATTATCTTTTCGAATTGGTTGATTTACAGAATGTTTTAGAAATAAGTAGTATCTTAAGCATCGTCATGAATTTTTGTTTTATTTTAGGTTTTATATGGGGCGAGAAGGACAAGCAATATTAGTAGCCGTTTTTACATTAGTGTTTTTATGCTTAATACTTGTGGCTTTATTTGTTGTTTTTCATAGAAGAAAAAATCATTTATTGTTAAAGCAAAAGGAAATAGAAAAGCAATTTGAACAAGAAATAGCTAAAACTCAAATAGAAATAAGAGAAGAAACGTTTAGAAATATAAGTTGGGAATTACATGATAACATTGGTCAATTATTAACATTGGCAAAAATACAACTTCAAGATCCTAAAAATATTGAAGATGTAAAAGAAACTTTAAACAAAGGGTTGATCGAGTTGAGGTCGTTATCAAAACAGATAAATCCTGAGGCATTAAAGTTAATGCGGTTTACAGAAGCGATTACTCAGGAAATTGAGAGGTTTAATAGGCTTAACTTTATTAAAGCTTCAATAGAAGTTTTAGGTGAAGAAAGATTAATGGAGGAAAAAACGGAAATTGTGCTGTTTAGAATCTTGCAAGAATTTTTTTCCAATACAATGAAACATGCAAAAGCAAGGCATTTGAGTGTAATGGTTAATTTTAAGGACAAGGAGCTCTTAATAATTGCTAAAGATGATGGTAAAGGTTTCGATTCAGAAAAATCAAATAATTTTTCAGGAATTGGATTGTCCAACATAAAAAATAGAGCAAAATTAGTAAATGCAGGTGTTAGTATTTTTTCGAAACCAAACCAAGGTACACAATTAACTATTACTATAACTCATGAATCCATATAAGGTAGTCATTGTTGAAGATCATATTTTGTTGTCTCAGGCAATTGCTGGTTTGGTGAATGCCTTTAGTAGATTTGAAGTGCCTTATCAATGTAATAACGGGCAGGAGCTATTGGATAAATTAAAATTCCCTAATAATATTCCGGATATTGTATTAATGGATGTAAATATGCCTATTCTAAATGGTATAGAAACTACGGAAATTATTAAAAACGAATACCCTCAAATAAAGGTAATTGCTCTTTCGGTTGAAGGAACAGATGAAACCATTATAAAAATGTTAAAAGCAGGAGCCAAAGGTTATTTGCTTAAAGACGTTGAAAAAGAAGTTTTAGAAGTGGCGCTAAAAGAAGTTATTAGTACAGGGTATTATCATACAAAAGAGGTGTCGAATATTTTAGTGAATTCTTTAAATGATGAACGAGGTACGGTTTGTAAATTAAAAGAAAGAGAATTAGAATTTATTAAACTTGTTTGTTCAGAATTAACTTATAGAGAAATTGCTGAAAAAATGTTTTTAAGTCCCAAAACAATTGATGGCTATCGTGATACTTTATTTCAGAAACTACAAGTTAAAAATAAAATAGGTTTAGTGCTTTATGCTATTAAGAATAAGATTGTGTATTTATAAAACACGTGTTCCGATATTTATAGTTATTTCTTGAAAAAAAATGTTGTGGTGGTTTTTATTATTTAGCGAGTTAGTCTCCATTTAATTAATTTGGATCTTTAAAAGATAAATACAATAAACTCTTCAAATCTGTAAAAACGATATTTTCAAATTTTTTAATATTCTTATTTCAATTTTAATGTATTATGTTTTTTTTTTGATATGTTTTTTTTTAAATGAAACGATTTTTGTGTTAATCTCATGTTTTTTTTTGAGAGATGAATAAATGTAAATTGCAAATTTTAAATTGTTCTTCTTACTTTTTTTGTAATTTTTCACTCTCTTTTTATGTAGACGAGTTCTTTTTATCGGTAATTCATGCTTTTTGTCTATTTTTTTTATTTCATCTGTTTTTTTTTGTTAAAAAATTGGCGATTTTTTTATTTTAGATAATTACTGATTATAAAATTTGTCTTAAAAAAACGTTAAAAGTTTAGTTGTTTTTTTACATTTGTTAATGTAAATCCTACAAAATTTCACTCTTAATTAATATTAGAGATTTATTTTATTCTTTTCAATTACTAACACATAATTATAATACTTTTTAAATGGATAATTTTTACCTACTTAAGAAAATAAATAATTTAAAGTTGTTTATTTTTTTTGCTTTTACTTTGTTCTTAGGAATTAGCTCATTGCACGCGCAATCATGTACCATAAATGCTGGTGTTGATCGAACAATTTGTGCTAATGATGTTTTTCAGTTAGATGGAAACTCACCAGATGCATATGCCGATGGGCCAACATGGATGCAAATTGGTGGGCCTTCAGTAATAATAAGCGACCCTTCAATAGATAATCCTATAATTACGGGTTTCTCAGGAGGAAACACTTATGAGTTTCAGCTCTCTGCAGTTTGTCCTAATGGAGATACACCGTCTCAAACAGTTTCTATTACGGTAGAATCTATTACGGTTGCAGATGCTGGTTCAGATGTGGCTTCTTGTCCAGATAGTTCGGGGGCGTTAATTATAAATGCTAATGCTCCAACTAATTCGGGAGAAATGGGTGCTTGGTCTGTAAGTGGAAGTAATGGTGCAGGTGTTACTATTAATCAGCCTACTTCAGCAACATCTACAATTTCTTTAGCTGACGGTAGCGCAGGAACTACGGTTTTAAGATGGACTATTTCGGGAGATGATTATGCTCCAGGACAATCTTGTGAGTCTTATGATGAAATTACAATAACTAATTATGGAGGAGAAGAGCCAGTTGATGCTGGTGCAGATCAAACATTATCTAATTGTTATACAGTAAGCCAAAGTACTAATTTAGATGGTAGTTTTGCTGGTAATAATATAAATGGTCAAGTAGGTACTTGGTTATTTGTTACTGGGCCTTCAAACCCTACAATAAGTAGTCCAAATACTAATAATACAGGTGTTTCTGGTTTAGTAGAAGGTGTATATGTTTTTAGATGGGATGTTGTTGGACCTTGTGTTTCAGGCAGTGATACAGTTACAGTAACTGTACCGGAAGCGACTCAAGATGTTACACAAGCTACTATTTCTAATGATGATCAACGTTTTTGTGATGCATCAATTACTGAAACAACTTTAGTAGGTAATTCACCCGACTTTACAAATGAAACTGTATTGTGGGAAAAAACATCGGGAGGAACTGTAACTATTGTGGATCCTACGAGCTCTACAACACAAATTACAGGACTTACATCTCCAGGTAGTTATCAATTTAGCTATACTATTACAAACTCAGTGACTAGTTGTACATCTACAGATTTTGTTAGAGTTATATATAATGTAGATACTATTAGTATAAGCGCGAATTCTGGAAACGATATTGTTGGGGATTGTGGGGAGACTGAAATATCTGTTCCGTATACTTCTACAAGTGGAAACGTATCAGAATATAGTATTGTTAGTGGTCCAGGAGCTTCTGGGATAACATTTCCAACAAATTATACAAATTTAGGAAGTGAAGATAGTGGTACAACTACTATACAAGTTTTTGGTGTTCCTGGTATAACTTCTTTTGATGTTCCTGGTACATATACGGTAAACTTTAGAAGGCGAAGAAGTGGAAACCTTTTACAAGGTTGTGATGTTGCTAACGATGCCATAAATATAATTATTTCAAGAGCTATATCTGGTGCTGCTGCAGGGTCGCCTCAAACATTTACATGCGGGCAAACAGATGGAACGCTTGCAGGTAGTACTATTAATGTAGGAGAGACTTCGGTTTGGTCTCAGATATCTGGTCCAAGTACAGCAGATATTTCAGATATTTATGCTCAAACACCAGGTCTTTTAAATCTTATTCCTGGAGAATATGTATTTAGATATACAGTAACCGCTGGACCAAATTGTACGCCACCAGCAGTGTCAGACACTAGTGTTTTTGTATCGCCTATAGATAATGATCCGGTTGAAGCTGGAGGTGATCAAACCGTTTGTTATAATGCGCCAGTACAATTAGATGCAGATCCAGCATTAGCGAGTCAAACAGGAACATGGTCATCTACAGATCCTAATGTTGTTTTTGAAGATGAGAACGACCCAAAGACTATAGCTACAGGGTTTTCATTAGCATCAACAGATTATATTTTAACATGGTCTCTATTAAATGAATTCGCATACTGTGGTGAAGCTGCAACTGATACTGTAACTATAACAACTACTAGCGATGAATCGCCAACAGTTGCAGATGCAGGAGCAGATTTTTGCTTTGGGCAAGGTGTTACAACAATAGCGAACTTAGCAGGAAATACACCCGATATTGATGAAATGGGAACTTGGACACAGATTACAGGTCCAAGCGCAGTTTCTTTTACATCCCCAAATAGCGAAACTTCTGAAGTTACAGGCTTGATAGATGGTGAGTACGAATTTCAATGGGAAATCGCTTATACAGCACCAGTACCTAATGCTTGTCTTTCAACATCGGATACGGTGCTAGTAGTTGTTGCAGATTCTAGCACAACTGTATATGCTGGTCCAGACCAATTGGAATTATGTTTAGGTACTTCTCTATCTTTTATTATGGATGCAGACTCCGCGCCAGATGGAGGGCAAGGAACATGGGCTTTAGTTTCTGGATTAGGTGGATATACTGTTGATGATATTAATAGTCCTAAAGCAACATTTTCAGACTTATTAGACGGAACTTATGTTTTTGAATGGGTTATTGATTTTGGAGGTTGTACAGCCTCTGCTACACCAGATCAAGTTACTATTGAAGTAGGTATTCCTCCAACAGAAGCAGTTATACCAGATGCAACTCAAATAATTTGTGCGGCAACAAACACAACTATTTTTGCAGAACCTTTGGGTAATCCAAATTCTGAAAGCGGAAGTTGGACTGTGGTTTCAGGACCAAATACACCTACTATAGATAATCCAGGGAGTAATTCAATAAGTGTAACAAATCTAATCACGGGTTCTTATGTGTTTAGATGGACAATTGTTGGAAGCTCAACATTTTGTCCAAGTTCTTCAGATGATATAACAATTGATGTTTATGGACCTGCAACGGCAGGAACAGACCAAGACCTTTGTATGGTTAACAGTGCTTTTCTTGAGGCTACTCCTGGTACAACAGGTACATGGAGTTTAGTTTTTGTAGATGGAATAGCAGCTACTCCAGCACAAATAGCTTTATATACACCAACACAATCACCAAGTAATAGTAATACCGCAAATGCTCCTGTCGATCCAGGTTTTGTTTATGTATTTGATTATACTACGGATTATACAGGTGCTGGGTTATCATGTAATAATTCATCTCAAGTAACAGTAACAGTTAGTGATGGTCCAAGTGAGGATGCAGATGCAGGTGCGGATCAAGATGTATGTATTACAAATCCTTCAGCAACTTTAACAGCGGGTAATTTAGCAATACCTTCAGATGTAACATCGCAGTGGAGATTTTTATCACAACCTAGTAGTTCTGTAGCTGTTATTGATACTCCAAATAATACAACAACAACAAATATTACGGGGTTAACAGTTCCTGGTCTTTATATAGTAGAATTAAATTTTGCTACAACGTTTTGTGCAGATAATGCAGATATTGTTAGAATTGAAGTTTTTGAAGCTCCAACTCCAATAGAGGCTGGAGCAGATCAAAATCCTGCATGTCAGCAAGATACTCAGTTAGATGCAACAGCACCAACCGTAGGGATTGGGGTCTGGACTTTTGCAAGCCCAGGAGACGATCCATCGGGAGGTTTAGTAGTGATAGATAGCCCTAATAACCCTAAAACAACATTATCGAACATTCCAGATGATGCTGGTAGTGATGGGCTTGACGATGTTTATGTGTTAACATGGACAGTAACAAGTGGACCATTTACATCAGGGGATTGTGGGCCACAATCTGATACCGTTACTTTAACATATACAGGAGCACCGCCTTCTCAAGCAGTTGCAGGTCCAGATCAAGAGTATTGTGATAATTCTCAAGCTTTCCTTGCAGCTACAGATTTAGCTGTTGGTACAGGAACTTGGACACAAACAGGAGGAGCTCCGGCAACAATTGCTGCAGAAAATAATCCAAATAGTTTAGTGTTTGGATTATCTGCAGGGACATATCAGTTTACTTGGACCGCCGTTGGTGGAGGTTGTACCTCTGTTGATACTATGGAAATTGTTATACACTCAGATCCAATATCTGCTAATGCTGGTCCAGATCAATCTTTACCAGAATTTTCATCAGTAACTTTAGGGGCAACGCCAGCAGGTGTTGGCGAAGGAACTTGGACTCAGGTTTCAGGTCCTTCTACTGTTAGTTTTATAGACGAAAACGATGCGAATACATTAGTAGCAGGAACAGCCGTTGGAACTTATGTTTTTAGATGGTCTATTGTTAGCGGAACATGTAGTCACGCTGAAGATGAGGTGACTATTATTATTACTCCAATTTCGGATTTAGAACTAACTAAAGCAGTATCAACTTCAAATGTAAATGCAGGAGATATTATAACGTTTACTGTTTCTGTTTTTAATAATGATACTAGTGGAGCAAACTCTGATGCAACAGGTGTTAGTGTTGAAGATATTTTACCATTAGGTTATTCTATAGTACCAGGAACGGTTTCCAATGGTGGTTCTTTCGATTTAGGAACACAAACTATAACATGGTCTAATTTAGATATTGCAAACGGAGCGACATTACCTCTAACTTTTAATGTTACAGTTAATGCTTCTGGTCCTTATGTGAATACAGCACAAATTATAGCGAGTGATAATTTCGATCCAGATAGTGATCCAACAACAGATGCTTCAGTGGATGAAGATGGAAATGGAAATGGTGATGATGATGATGAGGATACAGAAACAATAACAATACAGTCTGCAGATTTATCTGTGAGCAAAGTGGTTTCACCAACAGATGCTAGTGTAGGAGATCCGGTAGAATTTACGATTACGGTAACAAATGGAGGTGGAGATACAGCTACAAATGTTGAGGTTCTAGATCAATTACCGAGTGGTTACACGTATCAAAGTGATGATGCTTCGGGTAATTATAATTCTAGTACAGGAGTTTGGACTATAGCATCTATAGCGGCATCTACTAATGCTGTTTTAAAAATAACAGCTTTAGTTAATGCGCCAACCGGAACAACGGATGAGTACTTAAATACATCTCAAGTAATTGCTAGTGATCAAAACGATCCTAACAGTACACCAAACAATGACGATGGAAATCAAAGTGAAGATGACGAAGATAATGCAGAAGTTAATTTAGAAACTGCCGATCTTCAAATTACCAAATCAGTTTCACCTCTTTCTGGTTCAGTAGGAGATCCAGTTACATTTACTATTTTATTAGAAAATGCAGGTGGTGGAGATGCTACAGGAGTTGATATTGAAGATTTATTACCAAGTGGATATGATTTAGTTGCTGGAACAATATCGGATTCTGGTGTTTATATCGTCGGAAATAAGTCTATTGTTTGGAGTGATTTAGCTTTAGGGAATGGCTTGTCAAGAACGCTTACTTATGATGCGATTGTTAATGCTTCAGGAGACTATACTAATGTAGCTCAAATTACAGCGAGTGATTTATTCGATCCAAATAGTACTCCAGATAATGATGTATTAACTGAAGATGATCAAGATGATGCTACATTTACAATAGAAGTAAATATTCCTCCAGTTGCTGATAATGAAATAAGTTCTGGGAATACTTCAGGAGCAACCGTTATTCAGAATATAATAACAGGAGATACAGATTCTGATGGAACAATAGATGCTATGAGTGTAAACTTAATAGTACCTACCAATCCGGGACTTACAATAATCGATCCTATTACAGATTTAAATGGTGATTTAATTGGCTTTACCGTAGAAGGACAAGGTGTTTGGCTTTACGATGAAGTTACAGGGGAAGTGAGTTTTAATCCAATTCCAGGTTATACTGGGGATCCTGATCCAATTTCATATACTATTGATGATGAAGATGGCGATACATCAAATGTTGCTACAATAACAGTAGAATATACAGTTGTAGCTCCAATAGCCAATGATAATGAAGATTTAGATAATGCTTTAGGAACAGCAGTTTCTATTGATGTTTTAGCCGATGATTTATTATCCGATGGAAGCACACCAGCACCATCAGATGTTACATTAGATTTAGATACTCCAATAGGGGCAACATCACCAGTAACAGGAACGAATGGTAATACGATTGGATTTACAACCACTGAAGGGACATGGTTATACAATGAAACCACAGGCGTTTTAGAGTTCACACCAAATGGAACATTCGAAGGGGATCCATTACCAATTACTTATAACATTACAGATGTAGATACGGGTGAAGTAAGTACAACACCAGCAACAGTAACGATTACTTACGAAGATCGACCAGTAGCAGTAGATGATAGTAGTACAGGAAATACATCAGGAAGTACAGTAACCATTGATATTGTAGATAACGATACGGATGGCGATAATAATTTAGATCCAACTACGGTAAGCTTAACAGCACCAGTAGGAGCAACCAACATTGTAACATCAACAGATGGTGATATTATAGGATTTGAAGTGCCAGGCGAAGGAGTTTGGAGTTATGATGAAACGACAGGAGAGATTAGTTTCGATCCAATTGATGGATTCACAGGAGACCCAACAGATATTGAGTATACTATATTTGATGAAGATGGAAATGAAAGTACAGATCCAGCAAGCATCAATATAGAATACACCGTAACACCACCAATAGCAAATGATAATGAAGATTTAGATAATGTCTTAGGAACAGCAGTTTCTATTGATGTTTTAGCCGATGATTTATTATCAGACGGAAGCACACCAGCACCATCAGATGTTACATTAGATTTAGATACTCCAATAGGGGCTACATCACCAGTAACAGGAACGAATGGTAATACGATTGGATTTACAACCACTGAAGGGACATGGTTATACAATGAAACCACAGGCGTTTTAGAGTTCACACCAAATGGAACATTCGAAGGTGATCCATTACCAGTAGATTATAATATTACAGATGTAGATACGGGTGAAGTAAGTACAACACCAGCAACAGTAACGATTACTTACGAAGATCGACCAGTAGCAGTAGATGATAGTAGTACAGGAAATACATCAGGAAGTACAGTAACCATTGATATTGTAGATAACGATACGGATGGCGATAATAATTTAGATCCAACTACGGTAAGTTTAACAGCACCAGTAGGAGCAACTAATATTGTAACATCAACAGATGGTGATATTATAGGATTTGAAGTACCAGGCGAAGGAGTTTGGAGTTATGATGAAACGACAGGAGAGATTAGTTTCGATCCAATAGATGGATTCACAGGAGATCCAACAGATATTGAGTATACTATATTTGATGAAGATGGAAATGAAAGTACAGATCCAGCAAGTATCAATATAGAATACACCGTAACACCACCAATAGCCAATGATAATGAAGATTTAGATAATGCCTTAGGAACAGCAGTTTCTATTGATGTTTTAGCCGATGATTTATTATCCGATGGAAGCACACCATCACCAACAGATGTAACATTCGAATTAGTTGTACCAGCAGGCGCAACGTCTCCGGTAACGGGGACAAGTGGAAACCCAATAGGGTTTACAACCACTGAAGGGACATGGTTATACAATGAAACCACAGGCGTTTTAGAGTTCACACCAAATGGAACATTCGAAGGTGATCCATTACCAGTAGATTATAATATTACAGATGTAGATACGGGTGAAGTAAGTACAACACCAGCAACAGTAACGATTACTTACGAAGATCGACCAGTAGCAGTAGATGATAGTAGTACAGGAAATACATCAGGAAGTACAGTAACCATTGATATTGTAGATAACGATACGGATGGCGATAATAATTTAGATCCAACTACGGTAAGTTTAACAGCACCAGTAGGAGCAACTAATATTGTAACATCAACAGATGGTGATATTATAGGATTTGAAGTACCAGGCGAAGGAGTTTGGAGTTATGATGAAACGACAGGAGAGATTAGTTTCGATCCAATAGATGGATTCACAGGAGATCCAACAGATATTGAGTATACTATATTTGATGAAGATGGAAATGAAAGTACAGATCCAGCAAGTATCAATATAGAATACACCGTAACACCACCAATAGCCAATGATAATGAAGATTTAGATAATGCCTTAGGAACAGCAGTTTCTATTGATGTTTTAGCCGATGATTTATTATCCGATGGAAGCACACCATCACCAACAGATGTAACATTCGAATTAGTTGTACCAGCAGGCGCAACGTCTCCGGTAACGGGGACAAGTGGAAACCCAATAGGGTTTACAACCACTGAAGGGACATGGTTATACAATGAAACCACAGGCGTTTTAGAGTTCACACCAAATGGAACATTCGAAGGAGACCCATTACCAATTACTTATAACATTACAGATGTAGATACGGGTGAAGTAAGTACAACACCAGCAACAGTAACGATTACTTACGAAGATCGACCAGTAGCAGTAGATGATAGTAGTACAGGAAATACATCAGGAAGTACAGTAACCATTGATATTGTAGATAACGATACGGATGGCGATAATAATTTAGATCCAACTACGGTAAGCTTAACAGCACCAGTAGGAGCAACCAACATTGTAACATCAACAGATGGTGATATTATAGGATTTGAAGTGCCAGGCGAAGGAGTTTGGAGTTATGATGAAACGACAGGAGAGATTAGTTTCGATCCAATAGATGGATTCACCGGAGATCCAACAGATATTGAGTATACTATATTTGATGAAGATGGAAATGAAAGTACAGATCCAGCAAACATTAATATAGAATATGCTGTAACACCACCAATAGCAAATGATAATGAAGATTTAGATAATGCCTTAGGAACAGCAGTTTCTATTGATGTTTTAGCCGATGATTTATTATCCGATGGAAGCACACCAGCACCATCAGATGTTACATTAGATTTAGATACTCCAATAGGGGCAACATCACCAGTAACAGGAACGAATGGTAATACGATTGGATTTACAACCACTGAAGGGACATGGTTATACAATGAAACCACAGGCGTTTTAGAGTTCACACCAAATGGAACATTCGAAGGGGATCCATTACCAATTACTTATAACATTACAGATGTAGATACGGGTGAAGTAAGTACAACACCAGCAACAGTAACGATTACTTACGAAGATCGACCAGTAGCAGTAGATGATAGTAGTACAGGAAATACATCAGGAAGTACAGTAACCATTGATATTGTAGATAACGATACGGATGGCGATAATAATTTAGATCCAACTACGGTAAGTTTAACAGCACCAGTAGGAGCAACTAATATTGTAACATCAACAGATGGTGATATTATAGGATTTGAAGTACCAGGCGAAGGAGTTTGGAGTTATGATGAAACGACAGGAGAGATTAGTTTCGATCCAATAGATGGATTCACAGGAGATCCAACAGATATTGAGTATACTATATTTGATGAAGATGGAAATGAAAGTACAGATCCAGCAAACATTAATATAGAATATGCTGTAACACCACCAGTAGCTGAAGATGATATTAATAATATAGCAACTGATATTGGAGACCCAACAGTTATTAATGTTTTAACGAACGATTTACTGTCTGATGGAACTACGCCAGATGTAAGTGATGTTACTGTAGATTTAGACCCTAGTACTCTAGGTGTTCAAACAACTCTTGATGTAACAGGAGAAGGTATTTGGTCTTATGATCCAAGTACAGGAGATGTAACTTTTACTCCAGAAATAGGGTATGAAGTTAGTCCTACACCAATACCTTATGAATTAGTTGATACGGATACAGGACAATCTGATACAGCTACTATAACTGTGATTTATGAAATACCACCAGTTGCAGATAATGAATCTAGCACAGGAAATACTCCTGGAGAAATAGTATCACAAGATATATTAGTTGGTGATACAGATGCAGATGGAAATATTGATGCGACAAGTGTGAATTTAGTAACACCTGCTGGTGCAACTAACATCATTACAGATTTAGATGGAGACGTAATTGGGTTTACGGTTCCAGGAGAAGGGGCTTGGTTGTATGATAATAATACAGGTAGTTTAAGTTTTGATCCTGAAATAGGTTTTACCGGTGATCCAACATCTATTGAATATACTGTTGATGACAATGATGGTAATACAAGTAATATTGCAACAGTAGTTGTTGAATATGCTAACATTCCTCCAATCGCAAATGATGATTCTAGTACAGGTAATAATACAGGAAACCCTGTAACATTAAATGTGTTAGCAGATGATACATTATCTGATGGTAGTACACCAGATCCAGATGATATTATATTCGATTTGGTTGTTCCTGTAGGAGCAACAGATCCAATACTAGGAACAAATGGAAATACTATTGGATTTACAGTGCCAGGAGAGGGGGTTTGGATTTATGATGAAGTAACTGGAGATGTTACTTTTACTCCAGAAGCAGGATTTACAAACGATCCAACAGATATTCAATATAATTTAACAGATGTAGATACGGGAGAAATAACAGTTTCACCAGCTACAATAGCTATTGATTATGATATTGAATTTCCAATTACAGAAAATGATGAGGATTTAAATAATTCTACAAGTTCAGTAGTTAGTGTTGATATTTTAGATAATGATAATGATCCTGATGGGAATTTAGATCCAGAAACGGTTAATCTAGTAACACCTTTAGGAGCAACTAATATTGTAACAGATGCAGACGGTGATGTAATTGGATTTGATGTGCCAGGAGAAGGAACATGGATATACGATTATTTAACGGAAGAGTTAACTTTTACTCCAGAGTCAGGTTTTGTTGAAGATCCTACTCCAGTTAGTTATACTGTAGATGATAATGATGGAAATATGTCTAATACGTCAACAGTAACTATAGATTATGTAGATGTTGCAGATTTATCATTAACTAAAATTGTAGTAGATAATGATATAACGCCATTAGTTGGTTCAGAAATCACTTTTGAAGTTAGAGTGTTTAATGATGGTCCTCAAGATGCATCTGGAGTTCAGGTTTCAGATTTATTACCATCAGGATACGATTTTGTATTGTACAGTTCTACTTCAGGAACATATAATGAAACAACAGGTTTATGGGAGCTAGGTACCGTGTTATCTGGTGAATCTGAAACTTTATTAATTGATGTATTAGTAAATGGTACGGGAGATTATTTAAACATTGCAGAAGTAATAGCTTCTAACGTATTTGATATTGATTCTGTTCCTAATAATGATGATGGTGATCAAAGTGAGGATGATGAAGATAACGCAATAGTGACACCAGTAGAATCTGTTTCAGATTTATCATTAGTGAAAACAGTTGTAGATGGAGATGTAACACCTTTAGTAGGTTCTGAAATTACATTCCAAATAACAGTAAGTAATGATGGACCACAAAATGCAACAGGAGTTGAAATAACAGATTTATTACCATCAGGATACGATTTTGTATTATTCAGTTCAACATCTGGAGCTTACAATGAAACAACAGGATTATGGAATGTTGGAGGAATTGCAAGTGGAGAGTCTGAAACTTTATTAATCGATGTATTAGTAAATGGTACGGGAGATTATATCAACATTGCCCAAGTAACAGCTTCGGATATTTTAGATACCGATTCAGTACCTAATAATGATGATGGTGATCAAAGTGAAGATGATGAAGACAATGCCTTTGTAACTCCGGTTATATCTATAGCAGATTTATCATTAACTAAAGATGTTGTTGATGGAGATACTATGCCTCTAGTGGGATCTGAAATCACATTTATAATAACAGTAACTAATGATGGACCGCAGGATGCAACAGGAGTAGAAGTAACCGATTTATTACCTTCTGGTTTCGATTATATTTTGTTCAGTTCAACATCAGGAACTTATAATGAAGCAACAGGAGTTTGGACTGTTGGTAATGTAATTAATGGAACAACAGAAACATTATTGATAGATGTATTAGTTAATGGTTCTGGCGATTACTTAAACGTTGCTCAAATATCAGGTTCTAATGTTGTAGATAACGATTCTGCACCAAATAATGATGATGGAGACCAAAGTGAAGATGATGAGGATAATGTATTGATTACTCCATTAGATGCAATGGCAGATTTATCTCTAGAGAAAACAGTGGTTGATAATGAAATCATGCCGAATGTTGGAGATGAAATTACATTCCAAATTACAGTTAGCAATGCTGGTCCAAATGCAGCAACAGGAGTAGAGGTTATGGACTTATTACCACAAGGTTTCGACTTTGTTCGTTTCAGTGCAACTTCTGGTATTTATGATGAAATTACAGGATTATGGAATGTTGGTACAGTTCAAAATGGAAGTACCCAAACATTACTGATTGATGTTATAATTCATGAGCCAAGTGGAACTGCAGGTGAATACTTAAATGTTTCTCAAATTACAGCAAGTGATGTGATTGATCCAAGTAGTACGCCAAATAACGATGATGGTGATCAAAGTGAGGATGATGAAGATAGTATATTAGTAATGACTGAAACTGCCGATTTAAGTTTAACTAAATCTGTAAACAACATGAATGCTAATGTTGGTGAAGTCGTAACGTTTACACTTCAAATTGATAACGCAGGAGTAGATGATGCAACTGGAGTTGCTTTAGAAGATATCTTGCCAATTGGTTATAGCAATATTACTAACATAAGTAATGGAGGTGAATTGATAGGTAACAGGATTACATGGAGTGGTTTAAATGTGCCTTTAACAGGTTTAACCATTACTTATAATGGAACTGTTAATATGCCAACATTACAAGCTGGTGAGTATTTAAATATTGCTGAAATTACTGCTAGTAATCAATTTGATCCAAACAGTGAGCCGGATAATGATGATGGTGATCAAAGTGAAAATGATGAAGATAGTACATTTATAAATACACCAATTGCCGATATTGAGGTAACAAAAGTAGTTGATAACGGAAACCCTTCAATAGGTGAAACAGTTGTGTTTACTATTACTGCTAGTAACTTAGGAAGTATAGATGCTACTTCTGTAGAAATTATAGATGTATTACCAAGCGGTTACGAGTTTACAGATTATGTAGCTTCATCCGGAATCTACAATGAAGAAACAGGATTATGGAACGTATCATTAGTTGCAGCAGGAGTTGCCGAAACGTTAGAAATAACGGTTAAGGTCTTAGATGTGAATGATTATGTAAATACAGCATCTCTTGAGTTCTTAGATCAAATTGATTCAGATGAAAGCAATGATTCTGCTGATGCGTCTATCGCTCCACAATGTTTGAAAATTTATAATGAATTTTCTCCTAACGGAAATGGTAAAAACGAATTCTTCTACATTGATTGTATTAATAATTATCCTGAAAATAAGCTTGAAATATATAATAGATGGGGTAATGTAGTTTATGTAAAAGAAGGTTATGATAATACTTTTGATGGTATATCTAACGGAAGAGCTGTAGTTAATAAGAACGAGAAATTACCAGTAGGAACGTATTACTATATTTTAGATCTAGGTGATGGTTCAGAACCAAGATCGGGTTGGTTATATTTAGTGAGATAAAAATAGATTTAGAAAACAGGGTTATACCTAAAATATAAAAATTTAGAAATGAATTTAAAATTGAAAATAGTATTAAGTCTAGTATTGGTAATTGCACTGCATAAAACCAATGCCCAACAAGACCCACAGTACACAGATTATATGTTTAACACGCTAACCGTGAATTCTGCTTATGCAGGTTCACGGGGGCATTTAACTGCCACGGGTTTACATAGAACGCAATGGGTTGGTTTAGATGGAGCTCCAACTACACAGTCGTTTAGTATAGAATCACCTGTTGGTAAAAATGTAGGTTTAGGTGTTGTTTTGGTTAATGATGAACTAGGACCTTCAGATGAGTTTTACTTAGATGCGAATTTCTCATACACCATTCCCTTAAATAATTACAGTAAACTATCTTTCGGTATTAAAGGAGGAGGTAGAATGCTTAATGTGAATTTTACAGATTCAAACCAACAAGAACCAGGGGAAAGTGTTTTTCAAGATATAAACAATAAATTTTTACCAACAGTTGGTGCAGGTGTGTACTGGCATAGTGAAACGAGTTACATTGGTTTATCGGTACCAAATTTTTTAACAGATGAACATTATGATGGGATTCAAAATGCTGTTGCGGCAGAACGATTGCATTATTTTTTAATAGCAGGAAAGGTATTCGATTTAAGTCCTACTGTTAAATTTAAACCCGCCTTTTTAGGTAAATTTGTAGTTGGTGCTCCAATTATAGCAGATGTATCTGCTAACTTTATGTTTAATGATGTTTTAAGACTTGGAGTTGCATACCGATGGGACGATTCTGTGAGTGGTTTATTAGGCTTACAATTAGGTCCAAAATTAATGGTTGGGTATGCTTATGATGCTACTACAACAAGATTAAAAAACTTTAACTCTGGAAGTCATGAAATTATGTTACGTTTCGAACTTAGATCTAGAGAAAAACAATTAAAATCGCCACGATTCTTTTAAAAATGAACTACATGAAAAATACAATTACACTTTTATTTTTATTCACAATAAGTATTTCTTTTGCTCAAAGTTCAACTAAAAAAGCTGACAAATTGTTCGATAGAATGTGGTATAAAGAGGCTTCGGTTTTATATGAATTAGAGCTTAATAAAATTGAAAGAAAAGATAAAGAATTTACAGATAGTAATGATTCAACATATGTTAGGCTTTTAAAGCGAGCAGGGGATTCGTACTTTTTTAATACAGATATGAAAAATGCCTATGTATGGTATGATAAGTTGATATCCAATTTTTATCCAAATGTAGATTCAGAATACATCTTTAGATATGCGCATGCATTAGAGGGAACAGGTAAGTATAGAGAAGCAAAACGCTGGATGAAAGAGTTTTCTAAAAGAACTATAGATAGCGATGATAGATCGGTTTTATTAGATCAAAAATTATTGACAGTTGAAGATGTTTTGGATATTCAACCCGGTTTCATTTTAAAGAACTTATCTACAAATACGAAGTATTCAGATTTTGGGCCTATGTATTATAAGGATCAATTAGTGTATTCCTCTGCTGTAGATTCTTCTAACTATCACACTAGAATTTACCATTGGAATGAACAGCCTTTTTTAAATATGTATTTAGGGAAAATAAATACTATAGGATCGGATGTGAAATTGATTGATGAATTTTCTAAAAATTTAAATACACGTTATCATGAGGCTACTTTAGCTTTTTCTCCAGACGAAACAAAAATTTATTTTACTCGTAATAATTATAACGGTAGTTTGCATAGAGATGATAAAGGCACAAACCATTTAAAACTTTATAGTGCGGAGTTGCGTAAAGATGAAGATAGTTTGCCTACATGGCAAAACGTAAAAGAATTACCATTTAATAGTGAAGATTATTCAGTAGGTCATCCAACAGTAAGTAGCGATGGGAAGTTGTTATATTTCGTTTCGGATATGCCAGGTTCTATTGGAGGTACAGATATTTTTGTTGTAGATATTTTAGATGAAAAAACAAATAGTAAAATACAAGATAGTACTTATACCGGTTATTCTAAACCAAGAAATTTAGGTGAAACGATAAATACTGAAGGACGAGAAATGTTTCCTTACATAACAGATAATGCACTGTATTTTGCATCTGATGGACATTTAGGACTTGGTGGGCTGGATGTTTATGAAAGTCGAATTATTGATTCTAATTTTCAAAAACCAGTAAATCTAGGAGCGCCATTAAATAGTGAGTTAGACGATTTTGGTTTTATTGTAAATGAAGAAAAAAACAAAGGCTTTGTATGTTCAAACAGATTAACAGGTAAGGGTGATGATGATATTTACTCATTTGTTCGTTTACCAAAAGAAGATGTTTTATGCGAGCAATTAGTTAGAGGTTATGTATCAAATGTAATTACAGGAGAGCGTATTGCAAACGTGAAAATGACTTTGTTTTCTAGTGATGGTAAAGAGTTAGAATCGACTACCACAGATATTGCTGGTGCTTATAAGTTTAATTCTGTTTTAGATTGCGCTACCAAGTTTAATGTTGTAGCAGCCAAAACAGGATATGAAACGAAAGAAAAACCAGTGTTAACTTTAAACGAAAATGGAGAAACCGTTGTTGCTTTAGGTCTTGAAACACTTAATGAATTAATTGTTGAAGAACAAGGTGTTTTAAAAATAAAAATAGGAATTATTTATTTCGATTTAGATAAATCCTTTATTAGAAACGACGCTTCTATAGAGTTGAATAAAATTGTTTTATTGATGGCGCAGTACCCTGAAATGGTTATAAAAATTGAATCTCATACAGATGCTAGAAATAGTGATGCATACAATTTAAGTTTATCCGATAGAAGAGCAAAATCCACTAGAGACTATATAGTAGGTCAAGGTATAAATGCTAGCAGAATTAAAAGCGCAGAAGGATTTGGTGAATCACAATTAATAAATCATTGTAAAAATGGAGTTAAGTGTAGCGAAAGTGAGCACCAACTTAACAGAAGATCCGAATTTATAATAGTGAAGATGTAGGTTGATTTTAAAATATTTCAAAATAAGAAAAGCGGATATATATTTATATATCCGCTTTTCTTATTTTATATGTTTATATATGCTGTCTAATAATTTTTTTTCATCAAAAGGTTTAGTGATAACAGCGTTAATACCGGCTTTTTTAAAACGTTTTAAATCTTCTTGAAAAGCTTCGGTTGATAGAAGGATAATAGGTGTTTTTTTATGCTCTTTTGATAAATTACGAACCGAAGTTGCTAAGTCTACAACCGAATAATCGTGTATTGTATTTGCTAATAATATCAAGTCGACTTCTTGGCTTGTTATATTAGGGATCAATTCTTCTCCTTTAGAAATTATATTTAGGTAGAAATCTCCAGTGGCTGCTAATATTTTCAAGAGGGTAAGTTGCATTAATTCCGAGTCTTCAACAAGCAGTATATTGCGCTTTACACCTAAATGTGGTAATTGATTTTTTAATAATTCCTGTTTTAAACTATCATTAAAAAGGGACTCGTTAATACTTATATTACATTTAAATTTGGTTCCTTCATTTATAGTACTTTCAACGGTAATATTACCATTCATTTCAGAAATAATATGTTCTGTTATTGAAAGTCCAAGTCCTGCTGTGTTTTCATTTTCAATTGTAGATTCAATTTTTGTAAACCTTTCAAAGATAAAATCTAATTTGTTAGGAGGAATACCACAACCTGTATCTATAACTTCAATTTGGATATTAGCTTTTCTGGCTCTAATATAATTAAGTGATACCTTTAAGTCTATAGAACCATGGTTAGTAAACGTTATGGCATTGCTTAATAGATTTTCTATAACTTGTTTTAACCTCGCAGAATCCCCTCTAAGGTAATCAGGAAGACGCTCATCAATAGAAATATTAAACTTAAGAGATTTGTTAGATGCGAGAATTTTGTATGCCGAAACAATATCTTTTAATATTTCTTTAAAATTAAAAACTTTGTCAACTAGCTTAAGTTTACCAGATTGTATTTTAGAGATGTCTAGAATGTTTTCAATTCTATCTTTTAAATCCTTATTTGAAGATAGAACAATCCCTAAATAATTTTTTTGTTCATCGTTTAGCTGATTGTTTTTTAGAAGTAATTTACTAAAAATTAAAGAAGCCGTAATCGGGTTTCGAAGCTGGTGGCTAAAATTTGCAATAAAGTTATTTTTAAAAGTTTCTTTTTCTAGTAAGTATTCGTTCTTTAATTCTAATACTTGAGAGTTTATAATAGATTCATTTCTAGTTTGAGCAGCAAGTTGATAGTTACTGTAGTGCTTTGTTAAGTCCTCAATAATTACGAGGTTTTCGTTTTTGTTTTGTGAATGTATTGTAACATCTGTAATAAAAAGCAGATCTTCAAAATTTAGATTGATGCAAGAAAAATCAAAACGCTCGTTTTCGATTAACAATAAGCTGCTTAATATTTCAAAAAAAGGATGGCTATTTTGTAATAAATCGTTTTTTTTAACGGGTAAGATGGTCTCATCAGATTCTAGAATGCATCCAGAGTCATCGACTAAAATGTATTGAAAATTATTTTTATGAAATTTTTTTTTATAAGCTTCTAACATGATTCTAAATTAATGCGTTAGCTAATTTAGCAAATAGAGTTTCAACTTTACTACCAGTTTTCGCGCTAACAAATAAATCGACTAAAGAGTCGAAAGTATCGCTGTATTGCGTTAAATATGTTTTGTTTACCAGATCCATTTTGTTACCCACTACTTTGATAGGGATGTTTGGGTAATTTTCTTTTAAAAAATTTAGCTCGTCAGCAAGGTTTTCAAAAGTTACGGGTCTAGATAAATCGAATACGTATATAAAGCCGTGAGTTCCTAATAAGTAAGAAGAACGTGTTTTTTTTATGTCGTCTTGCCCTTCCAAATCCCAAATAATTAGGGAAATAGATTCTTTATCAGTTACTTCAATTGTCTTTTTAGAAATATGAACACCAATAGTAACTTTATATTCTTCAGAAAAAGTATTTTGAACAAAACGTCTAATTAATGATGTTTTACCAACGCCAAAATGACCTATTAATACAATTTTTTTAGATGCTGTCATTTTCAAAGAAATCTTCTAGTTTTTTAGTTAATAAAATTTTATTGTTTAAAATACTGGGTACCTTTTGTTTATTTATGAATTCAAGAATTTTATCTTCCAATTTATCTTTGAATATTATATTATAAGCCCCAGAAACAACAACGGCCATATAAAATGAAGAAAAATTTTGGAGGTGAATATGGTAAAGATCATATTCTATGTATTGCAAATTTTGACTTTCTTTTTTAAAAGCATCTTCAACAAAACTCTTAATAGCGGTTAGCATACCAGCTACCATATCTTCATCGGCCATTTCATCTTTCGAAAATTCTGCTAATACAATTCCAGAACCTTTTTCAATAATAATTACCTGTTCTATTTTTGTATTGGTTTGTTCTTGAATCATTATGTCAGATTCATCAACACCCGATGCTTTAGATTTTGCTTTTCTAAAAAAACGTTTAAATGAAAAAGTATTATTTACTTGATTATTTATTTTTTCAGAAAGTAATTTCATTTCATGTTGTACATAACGCTTAACCATTTTTCCTAATATTGGAAAAAGTGCTTCAACAACAGCATCTTGCGAGTTTTTAATTTCTTTTTTTAAAGCTTCTGTAATTGTTGCCCCGAGCCTATCAGGCATTTCGTTTATAAATGCTGTTATTTTCTCGTCAATAATAGGGTCTATCTTGGTCGATAGGTTTTTATGATTATTAAGAGTCTCTTCAAGTATTTTAATTTTTTTCTCAATAGATGAGGCAAATTCTCGCTCATCATTAAGCAAAATATCTTTAATGATACTTAATTTTTCATCTTGATTCATTTAAGAAAATATATTTATTCACTTATATTTTTACCTAATTTGATAAAAAGCTCACTTAATAATTTACGATCAATCTTTTTATTATCAAGATTTTCTAGCTTATCATTTACGGAGTTTTCAAGATCGGTAATTCTAATGTTTACATCTGTACTAAGAGAATCAATATTTTTTAAAAGTTCAGATTCTACAGCGCTAATTAAATTTTGAAGTTCTTCTTTCTTAGCTAAAATATCAGTTTTTAAAGCCTCAAATTCCGAATCGTAAGCCTGAATATTATCTCCAAAAATAAGCTCCTTAATGGCATCAATTTTTGAAGTGGCATTTTTAGATTTGCCATTCAAATGTTCTTCAGTCTCTACTTTTACGTGTTCTTTCATTTTCGGGAGTGTTTGCTATTAATACAAAAGTAATCTAAAATGGATAAAAATTATTGGATTTTGAGTTTTTTTAGAATAACCGATGCCTTAACTAAAGAGAAATAATGGGTTGATGTATAAATTGTAAGATAGTAATATGTTTAAAAGAATAAGTGATTTATCACTTATTATTAATTTAATGACTATAAGTATGAGGTTTTTTAGTTTAAGTAAATACTTTCTTATTGGGTGTTAAAAATGCTGAAAGGAACTCTAATATTTATTTTTTTTGAAGATTACTTAGGGGAGTTCTATTTATGGATTTGAAAAACTTAAGGGCGTGTTGTTTTAATTGTTCTTAATCTCAGTTTTGTGAATTAAAAGATTGGTTTTGTTTAATCAATTTCCGAAGAAATAGCATGTTTTTGTTTAGCTAATTAATCTCATCTCTAATAGGTTGAGGTGTGTAATGGAGAGTTTGGTGTAAAGGAAAAGCATTTAGGGCTAAAGAAGATTAAAACACCAAAAATAAATTGTTAGAATATAAGTGGTTTTATTAAGAAAGAAATAATAATTTTTCTCAAAAGAACATTTTTTTTGATAGAGGCGTATTATTTTCTATATTTGACTGCTCGTACTAAATCGAACTGTTTAAATATAGAATAATAGCCTGAGTTTTAATTATTAGTTTAAACAAGAAAAATGCAGAAATCCTATTTTAGCATCCCTCTTTCGTTACCGTTCCATATTGTAGCATTAAATGCTACCTTTTATTTTTTTATACCGGAAACTTATGGAAATGGTTTAGAAGGTATTATTTATTACAATTTAGCATGGTTCCTTACTACACATTCTATAAATTTTTATGCAACTGTAAGACGACAAGTATTTACTATTAAAGCCAAAAGTTTCTTTACACTATTTGTGTTATATGGGATGGCATTTTTTGCTTCGTTTACTTTCTTTGGGTTCAAGGATTACAGTCCACTGTATCTCATTGCAGTATATGCGTTCTTTTGTGCTCAAATACTAATTTTACGCATGTTCTTTCATTGGGCAAGAAAAATTTATCTTTCTAATACAGTGAACAATACTAAAGTAATTGTAGTGGGATGGGATAAAAATCTAAAAAAGGTACGTGCCATTTTTGATAACCCAGAGCACGAGTATGAATATGTAGGTTTTTTTGATAATAAAATATCTAAAAGTCCTACTTATCTAGGGCCTATTGAAGACTGTTATAAGTATATTTTTGAAAATGATATTAGTGAAGTGTTTTGTATAGCCTCAAGTTTATCAAAAGAAGAAATTAAGAGTCTCATGCAAATAGCCGATAATAGTTTTAAGCGTATTAGAATCATTCCTGATAATAAAGAAATGTTCTCGCGTGCCATGTCCATTGAATTGTACGGTACAGTCCCAGTGCTAAACCTAAGAGCATCACCTTTAGAGTTGGAATATGCCAACTTTGTTAAGCGGGTATTTGATATTGTATTCTCCATTGGAGTTATTTTATTTGTTCTTTCTTGGTTGGTGCCGGTTGTATATATATTACAAAAATTTGATTCTAAAGGTCCTCTATTTTTTAAGCAGAAGCGAGACGGGGTGAATAAGAAGACTTTTTTATGTTATAAATTTAGGTCAATGACCGAGACTAATGAAAGTGATAGTAAAATGGCTACTAAGGGAGATATGCGTATTACTCGATTAGGGAAAATTTTACGAAAAACCAGTATTGATGAGTTGCCTCAGTTTTTGAATGTGCTTAGAGGGGATATGAGTGTTGTAGGACCTCGACCGCATATGAAATTGCATACGGAGGAGTTCCAAAGCACTGTGGACAAATACTTGGTAAGGCACTTTTTAAAACCTGGTATTACAGGTTTGGCGCAGGTAAAGGGGTATCGAGGAGAAATTATAGATAAATCTGATATTGTTAACAGAGTACGTTATGATATTTTTTATATGGAAAAGTGGTCCTTTAAACTAGATCTAAGAATAATCTATCTAACTGTTTTTAATGCCTTAAGTGGAGAAGAGAAAGCTTATTAATTGTTCTCTCTATTTAGAGATATATTATTAGTTTATTTTTAATGTGCGTAATAAGCATTATGCTTAAATATTCTTGGTGTTTCTTAATCTTAAATTCACTACATCTAACGTTTGTTCTTGAAACTCATCAACAAGGCACTAATAACTAGTTTACCGCTTAGGGCAGTTTCTTGAGCTTTAGCTAATATTATTGCTGGCGAAGAAACATGAACACAACTGATACCTTCAGTTCTAAAAGTAATACCCTTATGTTTATTGTTTTTATTGATGAAATGATCTCGTGTATACTCATTAACCAGATAGTTGTCCATACCATTATCGGTTAAAAAAATCCGGCGAAATAGAATCATTAAACTATTATCAGGCCAATTAATTACTACGCCGTTAATTTCTATATAATATTTTGGTTTTTTCAATATACTTTTTATTTTAAAAATTGCTTTCTACATTGTTTCTATACTGTTTAACTTATGCCTATTTCAGGATGTGGTAACATTTGAATAAGGGAAAAAAGATTAAAACGATATTCTATTCTTTTAATAAAAAGGAGTAAGGTTTAGAACGGTTTATATAATATTCTTCTTGTACCATATTGTTAAGTATCGAGTAAGCGAGAGGGTTTAACACCGATATAGCATCATTTGTTGTACACCTTGTTTAATTTGTGTTAAATTTAGAATCTAACATTCTCTAATTTGCTTTTAAATTTAGGTGATATTCTATTTTATTAAAATTAATTATTTTAAAATAAAAAAGAATGTAACTTAGTAAATAGAAACAGGCATACATGAGTTTAAATAGAACCTTTTATTCTTTTATTATTTTATTCTTTTTTAGTCTTAATTTTTGGGGCCAAAATATAGATCGAGATTTTAATTTTGTTAAAATCAAAGATGGAATATCCAAAGTTGGAATTTACTCAGTTTCACAAGATCACTATGGTTTTATTTGGATATGCACAAATGGTTCTGGTTTGTACAAATTTGACGGAATTGATTATACCTCTTATAAATTTAAAGTAGATGATTCAACATCTTTAAGTAGTAATTTAGTTTTTACTTCTTATATAGATAAATCTAATCGGTTATGGATAGGAACCGAAGATGGTTTAAACCTTTACAATCGAGATTTAGATCAATTCGAAAGAATTAATGCTGGAAACTTTGGAGAAACAAGTGTCTCGGTGTTAAGCATTCACGAAGATAATAATAATAACCTTTATGTTGGTACTGGACAATTGGGGTTGCTAAAAATGAATTTAGAAACCTTCGAAATTATTTCTATTCCAGATAGAAGTGGAGTTGTTCCTGCTATTAATAGTATAAAGTCTAGTAAAAATGGAACTATATTTCTTGGCACTAGCGTTGGTCTAAGAATAGTAGATACTGAAACTAATAAAATAATATCACCTAAGATAGATAAAGGGGTTGGAGAGATTGATTTATCGGGTCCGGTTCAATATTTACATCTAGATGATGATGTTCTTTGGGCTGGTACATATAGCAAAGGGCTTTATAAATATACTTTTAAAGATATAAGTATAAATACTTTTTCAAGTTATGAAATAAGCAATAAGCGAATATTAGCTATCGTACAATTGCCAGATAGTTCCTTACTTGTCGGAACTGAGAACGATGGTTTGTTTCATATGTCAAACACGGGATCCCTAATTAAAAATTATATATACAAAAAGGAAGATGGAAAAAGTATTCTTTCCAATTCAATATGGTCATTGTTTATTGATAATGATCAGCGAATTTGGATGGGGTATTATAACTCAGGTGTTGCTTTAAGCGATGATTTGTTTGATAAGTTTAAAAACATCGAAAGTTTAACTAATAATAAAAACACACTACAAAATGGATCTGTAACCGGATTTGTTAAATCAAAGAATGGAGATATATGGATTTCCATGGATGGTGGGGGTATTGATATTTATAATTCAAAGGAATCAAAGATTAGGCATGTCAATATAGATGCTGATGACTATTTTTCGGGATTAACAAGTAATTATATTCAAACCCTTTTTATAGATAGTAAAGAAAACATATGGGCAGGTAGTTGGGATAACGGTATTTATCTATTAAGGAAAGGTGCTAAAAAATTTGAAAATATCAATATTCAAAGTTCAAATGGTAAATTAAAATCGAATGCAATATTAAGTTTTGGTGAGGGGCTTGATGGTGATATATGGATAGGAACTTTCTATGCAGGTGTTTATTCATATAATTTAAAAGAGAATGAAATAAAGCATTATAATTCAAATCAATTTACCAATTATAGCATACCAACTAGCGACGTTAGAAAAATATTAGTTGATTCTAATGGAAGTATTTGGCTTGGAACTACAGAGGGACTTTTTGTTCTAAAAAAAGGAGATAATGCAGAGTTATATCTTACGTCGTTTAGAGAACAAATGTTTAAATCTTATAATAATCATAAAAGTACAGGGCATATTCTTTCTTTATTTGAAAGTTCTGATAATTTTTTATGGATAGGAACTCGAGGAGCAGGACTTTGCCGTTACGATATAACAAATAATGAGTTTAAATGGTTTAATGAATTAAATGGTTTTAAAGAAGATAATGTAGCGAGTATTTTGGAATCTCAGAATGGTGATTTATGGATTAGTGGTAATTCTGGGCTAACAAAATTCAATACAAAAGATTATCAAACAACTAGTTTTACTGTTAATGATGGTTTATTGTCTGATGATTTTAATTTTAATGCTGCTTTAAAGGATGACGATGGAACCCTCTATTTTGGGAATTATAAAGGCATAGATTATTTTAATCCAGAAGAATTGGTGCTTAATGAACGTGTACCAATATTGTATTTAACAGGGTTTAAATTATTTAATTCTGATGTTATTCCTAATAATGAAAATTCGCCACTTCAAAAAGTAATAACTGAAACTAAAAGTTTAGAGTTAAAACATACACAATCTGTATTTACTATTGAATTTACAGGCATAAATTTTACCAGACCAGAAAAAAATCAATATGCTTATTATTTAGAAGGTTTAGAGGAATCATGGAACTATGTTGGAAATCAAAAAAGTGCTACTTATACTAATTTAGATTATGGTGATTATATTTTTAAATTAAAAGCAGCCAATAATGATGGTGTTTGGAACGAGGTGCCATTAACCTTAAAGATTAAGATGTTGCCACCTTGGTGGAAAACTAAAATAGCAGTTGTTTTTTATTGCCTATTATTTTTTCTTGGAATATTTTTATTAAACAAAATTACCCAAAGTAGAATTAAGGAGAAGGAAGCTATTATAAACGAACGCATGCAGCGTGTACAAGAGGATAAATTAAATGAAAAGAAAATTCAATTTTTTACTAATATCTCTCATGAATTTAGAACACCACTTACATTAATTATAAATCCATTACAAGACGTATTAAAAGATGCTAGTTTAAATCTTCCTTATACAGTAAAAGAAAGGCTTAACGTAGTTTATAAAAATACAGATAGGCTTTATCGATTAATAAATGAATTAATGGACTTTAGGAAATTAGAGTTGAATAAAGTTAATATAAAAGCAGAGCAGTTTAATCTCGTAGATTTTTCAAAAGATATGGTAAGCTATTTTAAAGAGGAAGCTTACAATAGAAATATATGCCTTAGTATAGATGCCGATGTTCCCGATTTACAAATATGGGCAGATCAAAGTATGTTAGAAAAAATTATTTTCAACTTATTATCAAATGCATTTAAAGTAACACCAGATAGTGGGGCTATAAGTATAGATGTTTTATCAACAGATAAACTTGTTTTATTACCTCTGGTTGATGAGGTTAACCCAACTAAAACCATAGAAATTAGAGTCTCCGATACAGGTCCTGGGTTAGAAAAAGATCAATTAGATAAAATTTTTGAAAGATTTTACCAAGTAGATAGGCTTAACAAAACTTATTATGGAGGCACAGGGATTGGGTTGGAAGTTGTACAAAGCTTCGTGGCTTTGCATAAAGGGAAAATTGAAGTAGAAAGTAGTATAGGGCAAGGCACAACTTTTAGAATATTTTTACCTGAAGGGAAAGCTCATTTTAACAAAAACGAATTATCTAGTGCAGTAGTAATAGAACCTTCGCAGAATAAAAAGAAAAGATTCCTTTTAAATTTCAATGAAGAAGAAAAAACAGATAAGGTAGAATATGAGACTTTTTCTAAATCAAAAACCTTATTAATTGTTGAGGATAGTGCAGAATTAAGAAATTATTTAAAACGGGAATTAAAAAACACTTTTAAAGTTTTGGTGGCTAAAAATGGTGTTGAAGGATTAAGGGTTGCAAAAGAGTCGAGCCCAGATATTATAATAACCGATGTTATAATGCCAGAAATGAATGGGTTTGAATTTTGTAATAAAATTAAAAGTGATTTAAAAACGAGTCATATCCCCCTTTTAATGTTAACTGCAAAAACAAGAATAGAAGATCGTATTGAGGGTGTTGGTTATGGTGCAGATGCTTATATGGTAAAACCATTTGATATGCGATTACTTAAAATAAGGTTAATACAATTAATAAAAAGTAGACAATCTATTTTTGATAAATATTTTGGTGATGTTAGTGGTAAAGAGGAAAGTGAGAGTGCTTCTGCTATAGAAATTGATAAAGAGTTTATTCAAAAAGTACTTAAATATATAAATGCTAATATTAGTGATACAGATTTAAGTGTAGAGCTTTTAGCATCTCATGTAAGCTTAAGTAGAAGCAGGTTGTATAGAAAAATAAAAGGTCTTACTGGGCAAACGGTTACTGAGTTTATTAGAAAAGTAAGACTACAAAGAGCTAAGCAAATTCTTGAAAAAGGAAATGCTAACATTAGCGAGGTTTGTTTTAAGGTAGGCTTCTCTTCACCTTCATATTTCACAAAATGTTTTAAGGCTCATTTTGGTATTCTTCCAACAGAAGTTGAAGTTAAAGCGTAGTAAAAGTTTGTTTTAACGTATATACATTATCAATATTTTTGGCAGTATTTAATAAGCTGCGTAAGTTTTAAAATCTCAGGCTAAGATTTAACCTGAGGTTTTTTCAACTTAAATAGTGAAATTCTTCAATTAATTATAACAAAATATAGTGAGCTAAAGGTGTGTTTTGTTGAGCAAATCCCAATTCATGTTATAGCTAAGTGTATCGTTATTCATCTGTAAAACCGCTATTAGTAATTAATATATCGATATTTAGTATTTGGTTTCTTTACTTTATTCTCTTCGTAATTATTACAAATGGTGCTTCTTATATGTCAAATGTTGCGTAAACACTCTTTATTAAGCAGATTGGCAACATTTATATCACAGGTTGTTCATATTTAGCATCATTTAAGTAATGTCATTTTTATATTTGGATAAGGATGATAAGATAATATGGAACAATATAAATCGAAAAACAAGAAAGGTGTTAAGTCTAAACTGTTAAGAGAAGTACTACTAATAGCTCTTCTACTGCTACTTCTTATTTTAATCTTTAATTGTTTTTAGAATAAAACTAATGGTAAATAATAGATACATATTACAATTTTTATTTGTGCTGCTAGGTACATTAGTATTGATTTGGTCTTGTGGCTCAAGCAAAAAAACTTTTGCTTTTAAGTTTCAGAATGAAAGTTTATCAATTGAAGAAAGAGTTGATGATTTAATAAACCAAATGACTCTTAAAGAAAAGGTTTCTCAAATGCGTTTTGATGCGCCTGCTATCGATCGATTAGGTATCACGGAATATAATTGGTGGAACGAGTGTTTACATGGAGTAGCAAGAGCAGGAGAAGCAACGGTGTTCCCTCAAGCAATAGGTATGGGAGCAACATGGAATCCTTCGTTAATATTAGAAATGGGAGAAGCTGTATCCGATGAGGCTAGAGCTAAACATCACAGATTTGTTTCGGAAGGAAAACGAGGTATTGCTCAAGGACTAACATTTTGGACGCCCAATATTAATATTTTTAGAGATCCACGTTGGGGAAGAGGCCAGGAAACTTATGGTGAAGACCCATTTTTAACGAGTAGAATTGGTGTTAATTACATAAAAGGTCTTCAAGGAGATGATGATAAATACCTAAAGGTAGTTGCTACGGCTAAGCATTTTGCAGTACATAGTGGTCCAGAAAAATCAAGACATCAAGATAATTATCAAACATCTAATAAAGATTTATATGAAACGTATTTACCGGCATTTGAAGCAGCAGTAAAAGAAGCCAAGGTGCATTCTATTATGTGTGCTTATAATAGATATAGAGATGAGCCATGTTGTGGAAATAATTTATTGTTAAGTAAGATTCTTAGAGAGGATTGGGGGTTTAAAGGTTATGTGGTTTCAGATTGTTGGGCAATTAACGATTTTTGGCAACCTGAAAATCATGGTGTTGTAGAAACACCGGCAGAAGCTGGTGCTATGGCAATTAACAATGGTACAGATTTAAACTGCGGTAATGTATTTGATCCAAGTCTTAATGAAGCTGTATTAAAAGAACTTGTAGATGAAAATCAAATAGACATAGCTTTAAGTAGATTGTTTATAGCACGTTTTAAACTAGGAATGTTTGATAACCCTGAAAACGTTAAATGGTCAAAAATACCATATAGTGTTGTGGCTAGTGAAAAACATTTGGAATTATCTGAAAAAATAGCAAGAGAGTCCATGGTTTTACTTAAAAATGATAATAATATTTTGCCTTTAAAAAAGAATATTAAATCTATTGCCGTAATTGGTCCAAATGCCGATGCAGTACAATCTCTGTTAGGTAATTATCATGGTACACCTCATAATTATATAACTCCCCTAAAAGCAATTCGACAAAAATTGCCAAATACCGAAGTTAATTATGCTTTGGGTAGTGATATTGCCTCTGGCTGGTCAACATTTACGCATATACCAGTTTCGGTTCTTGAAAGTGAAAATAAATCGGGTTTGAAAGGTGAGTATTATACGAAATCAAATTTTGAAGGTGAACCAGTTTTAACACAAACGGACAGTGTTATTGATTTTATTTGGACGCCAAAACGGCCTATAAAAGATTTTAAATCCGATGTTTTTTCGGTACGATGGACAGGTAATATAATCCCCAAACAAACAGGTTTATATAGAATAGCACTTAAAGCTAGTAGTTACGGAAAACTATTTATGGGAGATTCTTTATATGCTGATTTTTCTGCAGATTACGAGCCAAAAACTGAGTATTTTGATATGGAACTTGAAGAAGGTAAAGCTTACCCTATTAAAATTGAATATCAAAATAGATTATCAGATCCGCAAGTCCATTTACTATGGGCAAAACTTAACGAGGATTTATTAACTCCAGCTATTGAAGCAGCCAAAAAATCGGAAATTGTTTTACTATGTCTAGGATTATCTCCTGAGATAGAGGGAGAAGAAATGCCCGTAGAGTTGGATGGTTTTGATAAAGGAGATCGTTCAAGCTTAAAACTTCCAAAAAACCAAATTGAACTCATGAAAAAAGTTCATGCTTTAGGCAAGCCAACCATTGTTGTTTTAATGAATGGTAGTGCTTTGGCCGTTAATTGGGCTGCGGAAAACGTTCCGGCTATTTTAGAAGCATGGTATCCAGGTGAGTTTGGAGGGAAAGCTATAGCAGATGTTTTATTTGGAGATTATAATCCAAGTGGCAGACTTCCAATTACATTTTATAAATCGGTTACAGATTTACCCGATTTTAAAAATTATAATATGGAAAACAGAACCTATAAATACTTTAAAGGAGCTCCTCTGTTTCCATTTGGCCATGGTTTAAGTTATACTAGTTTTGAATATGAAAATTTAAATATTCCAGAAAAGGTAAAACTTAATGATGCTATTAAAATTGCAGTTGATGTTAAAAACACTGGAGCTGTAGATGGAGACGAAGTGGTTCAGTTTTATCTAACACATGAGGATAAACAAGACGAATCTCCAATTAGAACTTTGGTAGGTTTTAAAAGAATTCATTTAAATGCTGGCGAAACCAAAACAGTAAATTATAAAATTGATGCAGATAAATATGCCTCAATAACATCCGAAGGAAAAAAAATAATAGAAACTGAAAATCTATTATTAAGTATTGGAGGGAAGCAACCTGGTTTTAAAGGAGTAGCTAGTGCCAAAACAACAGATGTTTTATCAAAACGAGTATTATTAATAAACTAATTTAATAACTTAAACTATTTAATATGATTAAACTTAAACTTTTAGGTATGTTGTTTGCCATGTTTTGCATGCAAAATGCCTTTTCACAAACAAAAACCATTAGTGGTACAGTTTCAGATACAGGCGGTGTGCCATTGCCGGGAGTGTCGCTTATTGTTGTTGGAACAACTATTGGTGTATCGACAGATTTTGATGGTAATTACACCTTACAAAATATTAACGTTGGAGATCAATTAACTGTCAGTTATATTGGTATGCTTTCTCAAACGATAACTATTGGAACTCAAAGTACCATAAATGTTACTTTAGAAGAATCCGTAGAAGCTCTTGCAGCTATTGTAGTTGTTGGTTATGGTTCTCAAAGTAGAGCAGAGGTAACAGGAGCGATTTCAACAATCGATTCCGAAACAATGTCTTCAATACCGGTAACAAATGCAGAATCTGCATTGCAAGGTAGAGCAGCGGGTATAACTGTAGCTAATAGTGGTGTGCCAGGATCTTCACCTTCAGTATTAATTAGAGGGTTAGGTTCAGTAGGTAATAACTCGCCATTATATGTCATTGATGGTGTTATTGTTGGTAACCTATCTGGTATTAGTCCAAACGATATAGAATCTGTTTCTGTATTAAAAGATGCTTCTACTACTGCGGTTTATGGAGCGCAAGGCTCTAATGGTGTAGTGGTTGTTACTACAAAACAAGGTAAAAATGGAAAAGGAAGGTTAAACTTTAATACCTATACAGGTTTTCAAACAGTAGCAAAAAGATATGATGTATTAGAAACCATAGATTATTTAAAATACGCAGGTGAATTAGGAGTGTTTCCTAACAGACCATTATCTACTTACAAAACCAATACAGATTGGCAAGATGAAATCTTTAGAGTAGGTATTATTCAGGATTATAATTTAAGTTACTCTGGTGGTACAGAAAACTCTACACATCTTTTTTCTGCTGAATATTTAAAACAAGAAGGAACTTTAATTGATACAGGTTTTGAAAGATATTCTTTTAGAGCAAATAGTAGTGCTAAATTTGGAAAAATTACAGTAGGTGAATCTATGTCTCTTTCTTTCGGAAAACAAAATCCGGAAAGAGATGCAGAAGGTAGATCACTTATAGAGCACGCCATTAAAGCGGCACCTTATTTGTCTGTATATAATTCAAGTAACTTAGGTGGTTTTCAAGGGCCTTCTTCATCAGCAGATGGACAAGATGCTGTAAACCCAGTAAGAGTTCAAAAACTTGGTGACGCAGTAAATAAATCATTAGGGATTATTGGAAATGTTTATGCAGAACTAGAAATTATTGAAGGTTTAAAATTTAAATCTCAAGTAGGTTTAGATTATTACACTTACAATAATAGTAATTTCATACCGTCATATAGTGATGATAGTGTTGAAGGTAGTACTACACACGCACAAAATTATGCAGCAATTACACGTAATAGCGGTAATGGTCAAACAATCATATTTGATAATAGTTTAACCTATAAAACAACAATTAATGATAATCATAATTTTGAAATATTAGCATTGGTTGAAAAATATGAAGGAAAAAACGAAAGTCTAAATGCAAGTAGTAGAAATGCTGTTACAGATGAAGTAAATCAAGTTTCTAATGAAGATTCAAGTGTTAGCTCAAGTTCTTCAGAAGTAAATAAAATTGGATACTTAGGACGTGTTAATTACAATTTTGATGGTAGATACATTGCATCTGCATCTTTTAGACGTGATGCTTCATCAAGATTTGGAGCAAACAAACGTTGGGCTAACTTTTACTCAGCATCTGCTGGTTGGAATATTGCAAAAGAATCTTTTATGGAAGATTCTAACTTCAGTAACTTAAAATTAAGAGCTAGTTACGGTACTGTAGGTAGTGATGCTATTGGAGATTATTTATATGCACCTTCTTTAACAGGTGGTTTTGAATATCCTATTGGTGGTGCAGTTGCATTTGGTGTAACAGCTAACGGAGGTTCAAATCAAGACTTACAATGGGAAACCAAAGAAATTATAAACGTTGGTTTAGACGCAGGTTTATTTAATGAAAAATTTACAGCTTCTTTAGAGTACTACCAAAATACAAGTAATGATTTATTAATTTACATACCTGCTGTATTATCAAGTGGTATTAATGCAGGTAGCTTACCTGTAAATGCTGGTTCTGTTGAAACTAAAGGTTTTGAATTAGTATTAGGATTTAATGATTATGATGGAGACTTTACTTGGTCTGCAAACTTAAATTTAGGAACTTCAAAAAATGAAGTATTAAGTTTAGGTGCTAGAGATGAGATTACAGGATCTCCTTACAAATTAGGTGGAGCAGATGTTACGCGTACAGTTGTAGGAGAATCATTATTTCATTTTTACGGTTTAGTATCTGACGGAATTTACCAAAATCAAGAAGAAGTAGAGGCTGTATTTACTGCAAACCCAAACCAAGTTATTGTTAAGCCAGGAGACATTCGCTTTAAAGATTTAAATGGTGATGGAGCTATTAATTCTGATGATAGAACAATTATTGGTAATCCATTTCCAGATTTAACATACGGTTTAAATTTAGACGCTAAATATAAAAATTTCGATATGAGCTTATTTATTACAGGAGTTTCAGGAAACGAAGTTTTTAATACAAATACGTACGATTTAGTGGGTGGAGCAAACAGGTTATTTAATGTAAGCCAATCTTATTACGATAATAAATGGTCTGCAACAAACCCAACAGGGACAGAGCCTAGAATTTTAGGAGCACCTCAAAACAATGGAATTTCTGATCGTTTTGTTGAAGATGGATCATACACCAGATTAAAAAGTATTTCCTTAGGTTATACATTTCCAAATGAAACATTCGAAAAATATTTTTCAAAATTACGTTTGTATGTTAGTGGTCAAAACTTAGTAACTATAAGTGATTATTCTGGTTTAGATCCTGAAATAGGAGGAGGTGAATTTGGAATTGATAGAGGTAAATACCCACAGCCTAAATCTTTTTTATTAGGAGTTCAAGTTTCATTTTAAAAATTAAAAAATCATGAAAAAATATATATTAATAGTTATAGCACTATTCGGAATTTTTTTAACAAATTCTTGTTCGGAAGAAGATTTGGAATTATCAAACCCAAATCAATTATCACCAGATACTTTTTTCTCAAATGAGTCTCAAGTAGAATCATCAGTAAATGCAGCTTATGCAAATTTGCAACCATTTGGATTGTATGGTAGGTTAATGTTTTATATGATGGACAATATGTCTCATGAACAATCCGGTAACGGTCAACAAGAAGGAGATAAAGTAACCTTTGCAGATTTCTCATTCGATTCAAGTCTACCTTCTATTAAAGATTATTGGGATGGATGTTATAGAGGAATTAACAAAGCAAATTTTGTAATTGCTAATACTGAAAAAATTAATGCATTGCCAGAAGGAACATTAACTGCTGCTAAAAAAGCGAAATATATTGGTGAAGCACGTTTTTTAAGAGCACATTATTACTGGCTTTTAGTAAATCGTTATGGAGGAGTTCCTATTTATTTAGGTGATGGAACCGACAATGCAGAAGGACAACCAAGAAGTACAAAAGAAGCAGTGATTGAATTAATTATAGACGATTTAAAATATGCTGCTACTAATTTATATGATAAAGGTGCAGAAACACCAGGTAGAGCAACAAAAGGAGCTGCTCAAGCTTTTTTAGGAAAAGTATTCTTATATCAAGAATCTTATGATTTAGCTTTAGTAGAGTTTAATAAATTATCTGGTTACGCTCTTGAAGATAATTACTTCGATAATTTTATGGAAGAAACGGAGCATGGTGTGGAATCAATTTTTGAAGTTGAGTACGATATAGCTTTAGGAACTGAGCAATTCTGGTGGTCTGCTGTTAATGGAACAGGTCCAATTCATGCAACTAAGAGAGGGCAAGATTATGGCGTTTTAGATTGGTTTAACGTGTATCCATCAGATGATTTAGTGGCTGAGTTTGAAGCAGGAGATAAAAGATTTGCTGGTAGTTTTTACGTGGCAGGAGACACATATAACAATGGAGATAATACTTTTGTTGAGTCAGATTTTGCTGAAAACGGAGGTAATATTAGACCAGTGGCTTGGAAAAAGTACCAAAATTATTACAAACAACCTTCAGAAAATGGAGAATCTGGAATTAACGTAAAAGTAATTCGTTATTCAGATGTTTTATTAATGATGGCAGAATGTGAAAATGAAGTGGGGTCTCAAACAACAGCAATTGGTTATATAAATAAAGTTAGAACTAGAGCAGGCTTGGATAATTTAGATGCAAGTTTATCTAAAGATGCCGTTTTTAAAGCAATTGTTCACGAACGTAAAGTAGAGCTTAATGGTGAACAAGTTCGTTTTGATGATATGCTTAGATGGGGAATTGTAGCTACAGAATTAGCTGGAACAAATTTTCAAGTAGGGAAAAATGAATTATGGCCAATTCCTGATGCCGAGATTAGTTCAAATGCTAATATTAATTCAGAAGATCAAAACCCAGGTTTTTAATATTTGAGTTAATGCTCTAGGAGTATTAGAATAATTTTAATAATAAAATACAATTATGAAAAACAATAAAATATTAGGTCTATTATGTTTGTTCACAGCCTTTTGGTCGTGCGGAAACGATGACGAGGTAATGGTGGAGCTAACGCAACCAACATTCACAATAACAGAATCTGCAGAAAATTCAGGTATTTATAATTTTGAAAACACAACACCAGATAAAGAAGAGTTTTATAGCTATTGGGAGTTTGAAATTGGAGATGCTAAAGTTGCAGATCAAGCAGGTCCTGTAGAACATGAATATAAAATATCGGGAAACAAATTAGTAACATTAACTATGGTTAGCACTATTAATGCTTTGCAAGCAACCCAAATGGTTGAGGTAATTGTACCTGTTGCAGAAGGTTATTTAACAAATCCAGAAAATTTATTATTAAATGGATATTTGGTTGAAGGAGATGGCGATGACTTTACAAATTGGAGTGCTTATAATGGAGGCGATAATATATTTTCTACAACAGATGCACTTATAGGCGGTAGAGCAGTTAAAGTATCTAATGCGGCAGATGCAGATCCTTGGACTGTGCAATTTGTAAGTGATGCTATTGAAACTGAAATAGGTGAAGAGTATACGGTTTCATTTTGGGGTAAAGGTAATGGAGAAGTAGTCCGTTTTTCAACAAAACCTGATGGATCAGCTCAATACGGTCCAGATTATACATTAACGTCAGATTGGCAACAATACACTTGGACAATTACGGCTAATGAAGCAAATACTAATATATCTTTAGATATGGGTAAATCTGCAGGAACATTTGTTATAGATGTTATCGAAGTTGTAAAAGGTGATGCAGCGCTTCCGCTTCCATCAGATTCTAGCTTAGTTTTAAACGGGGGTTTTGAAGATGGTGATGGTAATGAATTTGCTAATTGGGGAAAATATAATGGAGGAGATTTCATTGTTGAAGAAACTAGCGATGTATTATCCGGTTCTAGAGCCGTTAAAGTATCAAACTCAGCAGCTGGAGATGCTTGGAGCGTACAATTTGTAAGTGATGCCATTGAAACAGAAGTAGGTGCTGAATATGAAGTGTCTTTATGGGCAAAAGGAGATCCTGCTGTTATTCGTTATTCAACAAAACCAGATGGTTCGGCGCAATACGCACCAGACTATACAATTACTGAAGATTGGGAACAATACACTTGGACTTTTACAGCTAATGAGGCTATGACTAATATTTCTTTAGATATGGGGACTTCAGCTGGTACATTTATTCTTGATGATGTTAAAGTAAATAAAAAATAAGAGTAAAAATCTTGGCTAACTAAATATTATAGATATTATGAAAATAAATAAACTTATACTTTTATTTGTAACGACGTTGCTCGCATTCTCATGTACTAATGATGAGGATAACAATTTTAATGGATCTGAACTTATAGAGCCAGAAACAATTCAGGCTTCGTTTAGTTATACTGTTTCACCTACAGATCCTTATGTAATACAATTAGAAAACACAACGAATGGAACTGTTCAATATAAAAGTTATTGGGATTTTGGTTTAGGTGAAGGAACTGTTATTGATGAGGCCGGTTTAGATGAGGTGAGATATAACGAAGTAGGCGATTATACTGTTAAATTATATGCTATTTACGATGGCGTTACAACGGTAGAAAGCAAAGTTATAAAAGTTGACGAAAATGGAGTTTGTCCTGACGGACTTTGTGGTTCTACAAGCAACACAAGTTTAAAAGATGCGGCGACTACTTTTTCTGTGGGTACAATTACTCGATCTTCTTGGCTTTCTGCAGGTGGAAAATATACTGATATTATAAAAGAGCAGTTTAACAATTTAACTTCAGAATATGAGATGAAGATGAACGTGATGTATCCTTCTCAAGGTAGTTATGATTTTAGTGCTGCTGATGCCATTGTAGATTTTGCTGTTGCAAATGATATAAATGTACATGGGCACGCTTTAATTTGGCATAATGCGACACCTTCTTGGGTTGAGGGTTTTTCTGGAACTGATGCTGAATTTGAAACTATGGTGAAAGATTATATTACTACAACTGTTACAAGGTATAAAGGTAAAGTTCGCTCTTGGGATGTTGTAAATGAAGCTATAGATGATGGTAGTGGAAATCCATTAAGAAACTCTATTTTCAAACAAAAAATGGGTAACGATTACATTAAAAAATGTTTTCAATTTGCTAGAGATGCAGATCCAGATGCTTTATTATTTTATAATGATTATAATATGGCTTCAAGTTCAGGAAAAAGAACAGCAATGTTAGCAATCGTTGATGGTCTTGGTGATCTTATCGATGGTGTAGGTGCTCAAATGCATATTTCGTATAATGGGCCTTCTGCATCACAAATTGAAGCAACGGCAAATGCTATTGTAGCTAAAGGTAAAAAAGTTCATTTTTCTGAATTAGATATTAGAGCAAACCCTGATGGCAATTTAACATCATTAACAAGTGAAAGAAGCAGCCTGCAACAAGCAAAATACAAAGAAGTTGTAGAGATCTATAACGCCATTCCTTCAGAAAACAAGTTTGCGTTAACTGTTTGGGGAATTCGTGATAATAAATCTTGGTTAATAGATTTTTGGGGTAACCCAGAATGGCCATTATTATTTGACGATGATTATAATAAAAAACCTGCTTACTACGGGTTTTTAGAAGGACTATAGTAAATAAATATAAACATTTTATAGATGGGTTTAAAGCTTTAAAGAGTATCAGTCTTTTTAAATTTTAAACCCATTTTTTTTAAACTCAATAAAAATGAAATACACACACAGTATAAAATACGCTTGCTTTTTAGTAGTTGTTATAAGTGTTTTCGCGTGTAAAGATTTCGAAGAAAAAAAGGAAGCTTTAGGATTGAAAAATGCAGCAACCTTTCCAATTGGTACTGCAATAAATATTAATAGGTTATTAAATGATGCTAAACTTCAAAAATTAGAAATTGAAAATTTCAACAGTATTACAGCAACAAGCGATATGAAAATGCAAGCCATTTTGCCTGCTGAAAACAAGTACAATTGGAAAACGGTTGATACAATATTACACTATGCAAAAACACACAACCAAAGATTATTTGGGCATAATTTAATTTGGCATAGTTCTACCCCAAAATGGGTTAGAGAAAAAGGTGAAAAAGATAGTGTTTGGTTAGATGATTTTATGCAACAGTATATAAAAACTTATGTAAAAAGATACAAAGGTAAAGTAGCCGCTTGGGATGTGGTTAATGAAGCTTTTGAATCTAGCGGAGGAAATTATAGAGAATCACTTTGGTATAAAAAACTAGGTAAAAGTTATATAGAAAAAGCATTTAGGTATGCGCATGAAGCAGACCCAACTGCTGTATTGTTTTATAATGATTTTAACATTGAAAGAGATACTGTAAAGTTAAACGCTGTATTAAATATGGTAAAGGAATTTAAAGCCAAAGGAGTGCCGATTTCTGGGATAGGTTTTCAAATGCATATTAGAATGGATATTCCTAATGAGGTTATAGCGAATTCACTCAAAAAAGCTGCGGCAACGGGTTTACAAATTCATTTATCTGAAGTTGATATTATTTTTAATACACATAATGATGAAAGATTAGGAGGTATTCAAAATTATAGCGTTTTAACAGATGAAATGAAACAAGCACAAGCCGAGAAGTATAAAAATCTGATTAAAATGTATAAAGAAATAGTGCCTAAAGCGCAACAATTTGGGATTACGTTTTGGGATTTTACAGATAGAGACTCATGGATTAAAGGCTTTTTTAATTTAAAAGATTGGCCTTGTATATACGATGATAATTTACAACCTAAACCAGCTTATTTTGGGGTTTTAGAAGGTTTAAAAGAATAAAAAATTATAGTATGAAAAAATTTGCAATTGTATTAGTATTTGTAATTGCTTTAATAGGTTGTACAAATAAAAAAGAGAAAATTAAAGTAATGGAAAACCTGGTGAATACATTCTCAAACCCAATTTTACAAGGCTTTTATCCAGACCCAAGTATTTGTAAAGCAGGAGATTCTTATTATTTGGTAAACTCTACTTTCTCTTATTTCCCTGGAATTCCTGTTTTTAAAAGTAACGACTTGGTGAATTGGGAGCAAATAGGAAATGTATTAGACAGACCAGAACAATTAAACTTAGATGGACTAGATGTTTCTCAAGGTGTTTTTGCTCCTGCCATTCGGTTTAATAAAGGTGTTTTTTATGTCACTTGTACAATTGTAGGAGGTGAGAATAATTTTGTTGTTTCATCTACAAATCCTGAAGGACCTTGGTCTAATCCGTTTTGGATTCCTGAAGTTGAAGGCATTGATCCTTCGTTGTTTTTTGATGATAACGGAAAAACATATATAATTTATAATAGTGATGCGCCTAACAAACAACCATTGTACAATGGACATAGAACCATAAAAATGTATGAGTTTGATGTTGAAAATAAAAAAGTAGTTGGTGAGCCAAAAATTTTGGTGAATGGAGGAACCGACATTGCTAAAAAAACAATTTGGATTGAAGGACCTCATATTTATAAAAGAAACGGTTTTTATTATTTAATGGCTGCAGAAGGTGGTACAGCAGAAGATCATTCCGAAGTTGTGTTTAGAAGTAAAAATGTTTGGGGCCCTTATATAAGTTATGAAAACAACCCAATTTTAACGCAACGAGATTTAGACGTTAATAGAGATAACCCAATTACATCAACGGGTCATGCAGATATTATTGAAGATAAAAATGGTAATTGGTGGGGCGTTTTTCTTGGTTGCAGACCCTATGAAGACAACCATTACAATACGGGAAGAGAAACTTTTATGGCGCCAATAAAATGGGAAAACAGATGGCCCGTTTTTAATTTAGGAGGCGATATTGTTAAATCTAAATATCTAACGCCAAATAATGTTTTAAAACAAGAAAAATCGTTTAAAAATAGCGGAATATATACGTTTAAAGAAGAATTTGAAAATTCAAAATTAGGTTTTGAATGGTTGTTTTTAAGAACGCCAAGAGAAAAATGGTATGCTATCTCAGATGGTAGTTTACAAATCAATACACGTTCAGAAAGTGTTTCAAGCCCTGAGAATCCTAGTTTTATTGGATACAGACAACAACATTCAAAGGGAAGTGTTAGCACAGAAATGAATTTTAATACTTCAAAACCAAATGAAAAAGCTGGCATTATTGCGTTTCAAAACAATGCCTATTTTTATTATATGTGTAAGTCTGTTGTAAACGGAAAGCCAGTAATTCAATTATTTAAATCTGCAGAAAATAGTATGAAGTTGCTGATAGAAAAACCATTGCAATCTTCTACTTCTATAAAATTAAAAATAGAAGCAAAAGGAGCTAACTATAATTTTTTATATGCTGAAGAAAATCAAGAGTATCAAATTTTACAACAAGATGTAGATGCACGTTTTTTAAGCACCAAACAAGCTGGTGGATTTGTAGGAACTATTTATGCAATGTACACCACCTCATTAGGAATGGAGACTGAAAATACAGCTATGTTTAATTGGTTTGAAATTGAGAATTTAGATTAATAAATAATCTGTAAATACAAATTGCTACCAATAATGTTGGTTTTCAAATATTGTTGAAAATAGCTTTAAAAATAATAACATTGAAAAGTTCTTTATTTATGCGTAAAATAAGTTTAATTATTCTTCTGTTGTTTTTACAAAATGGAATTAGCCAAGAGGCAAAACCTCGTTTTAATTATAATTCTAAATACGAACCCTTAATAGGAATTTATCACGGAGCAGGTCAGGATAAAAATGGTTTTAAGGATTATGTAAATGCTGTTGGGCAAAACAAGTTGCCAGCAATTTATATGACTTATGTTAATATTACCGCACCAGTAAAAAGGATTGAATCTTGGGGAAAAGATTTAAAACATGTTTTAGATAGCTTGCCAAAAGGGATTATGCCCCAAATAGGTTTAGCATTTACTGGTGGTAAGGATACAGGGGCAGGTTTGGATAAAGAAGTTGCCAACGGAAAATATGATGCTCAATTGGAAGTGTTTTATAAGATGCTTTTGAAATTGGATAGGCCATCCTTTACCAGAATTGGTTACGAGTTTGAAGGTGATTGGAATGGTTATTCACCTGAGAGTTTTAAAAAAGTATTCATAACTATTTCTAAAGCATTTGAGGAAAAAAACATAAAATCGGCTACGGTTTGGTGTTCTGGTGGTGGCTCTGCAAATTTTATAGGTCTTGAAAAATTAATGGCATATTACCCAGGGAATGAATATGTGGATTGGTGGGGCATTGATGTTTTTAGTCCAGAAGAATTTTCAAATATTGGATTGAAAAACTTTTTTGATACTGCTCATACTCATAAAAAACCAGTAATGATAGGCGAATCTACACCAAGATACGTTGGAGTTTTAGATGGTGAAATTTCTTGGAATAAATGGTTTAAACCTTTTTTCGAAATGTTAAATGATAATCCGGGAATAAAAGCATTTTGCTACATCAATTGGGATTGGGAATATTGGTCTAACAAAAATGGGTTTCAATGGCATGATTGGAAAGATGCTCGTATAGAAAAAAATCCATTTGTATTGGAGGCATATAAAACGGAAATGGAGAATCCAATATTTATTCACCTTAATAACAAGTAAGAAAAAATGAAAAGCGTTCTATATTTAATAATAATTTTAAAGTCATTTGTCAGTTTTGCTCAAGAAAACTACAGTATTTCTTCTCAAAAAGATAGATTAAGACAATATTCTGGTCAGTGGGTAAGTGCTGTTAATCCCAGCACAGATAGTATTGCAAAGCTTCCAGAAATAAAAATGAGTAGTATAAATAATTTCAATAATCATTCGCTCACGGTTGAAGTTTTACAAAAAGATAGTAATAATCAATACAATCCTATACTTCATGAAATTATTGGTTATGATCGTGTTACCGATACTGTTTTTGCAGCAGGTCATAATGGTGAAGGTGTTTTTTTTATAGGGAAAGGCAAGTTTTCTTCAGAAAATAATTGGACCATGCAGGATAAAGATCTTAATGGTAATAAAACCATGAAAGTTAATTTTAGTTTTAACAATTATACCGATGTTACTTTAGAAGGTCTAGATAATAATGAAAAGCGTTTATGGAAAACGAGATACATTAAAAATAATCCTAAAGACAAAAACATTGGTATTCAGCTCGTTTCTGTTCACAAAGAAATGCTTAAAAACCCAGAACAAACCTTAATTCAGTTAGGCAGAATGGGGTATAGCTATGTTGAAACCTTTGTATATAAAAACGGTGGTTTTTACGGCCAAAGTCCAACGCAATTTAAGACTATGGTTGAAAAAGCAGGTATGAATTTTTTGGGTTCTATGACTTTTTTCGATCCGGAAGATAAAAATGATTATACCGCAATAAATACATGGTGGAATAAAACGATACAAGACCATAAAAAAGCTGGTGTTGAATATCTATCTACCTCAAATAGTAAATTAAAAGGCATCAAGACGATCAAAGAACTTCGAGAGTATTGTAATTATTATAATAAAGTTGGAAAACTTTGTAAAGAGAACGGACTTAAGTTTGTTTATCATAATCATGCTGATGAATTTTTAAAGGTAGAAGGTGTAGCCATTTATGATTATTTTCTTCAAAACACCAATCCTGAGTATGTCTATTTTCAATCTGATTTATATTGGATGCAGGTGGGTGGTGTAAATCCTGTTCATTATTTTAAAACCTATCCTAAACGTTTTATTAGTTGGCATGTGAAAGATTATAAAGAATTAGGTGAAAGTGGTAAAATAGATTTCAAAGATATTTTCAACTATAAAGAAATATCTGGAGTTCAATATATTTTATCTGAAGTTGAAGATTATAGCTTTCCACCTTTGTTTAGTGTCGGTTTAGCTTGGGAATATATTTATTATGAATTATAAAAATAAACGTTTGATTATGAAACCTTTTACAATGAAGTATCTTTTATTAACTATATTTTTCTTTACAATGATAAAAACAAATGCGCAAGACCAGTTTAGTGTTTTATTGTTTACCCAACATGATACTTGGCATTATAATACCATCCCTGTTGCAGTTAAAGCTTTTGAAGACATGGCAGCAGAAAATCAATTTCAATTTGATTGGACACAAAGGCCAGATGATCTTATAGAAAAATTACCAGAATATGATGTAGTCATATTTATGAACGCCAATGCCAATTTTTTGACTACAAAACATATGGATGCTTTAAAAGCATTTATGAAACGAGGCGGAGGCTTTGTTGGTATACACGGAACGGCAGATGGGGAAAACGATAATGCCTGGTTTGATGGTCTTGTTGGAGCGAAATTTGTGGATCATCCAAAATTACAAGCCGCAATTGTAAACGTCAAGAATAATGATTTTCCAGCAACATGGCATTTACCAAGTAAATGGCTTCGTAGTGATGAGTGGTATAATTTTAAAAACATGAATTTAGATAAACTGAATATTCTATTAACTGTTGATGAAGCTTCTTATGATTTTACTGCAGGTTATGATGACATTCCGTTAAAAGGCATGGGAGCAGAACATCCTATTTCTTGGTATCAAGAATATGAAGGCGGAAGATCGTTTTACACGGCTTTAGGTCATAAACCAGAATCGTTTAAAGACAAAAACTTTTTGGATCACATTTTTGGAGCAATATACTGGACAGTTAATAAATAAATTATTCATAAACTTTTTAGAACCTATTTACATTAATCAATGCAACATGTTTTTGATAATATGCCTATTTAGTTTTATCAAAAATATTTTAAAATAAATAAGATATGATAAAAAATATTATGATAATTTCAATGGCCTTTTTTTGTGCTATTGGATATAGTCAAACTAAACAAAATGTAAAATATGTATTTCTGTTTATTGGAGATGGTATGGGAGCAAATCAAGTTTATGCGACCGAAATGTATTTAAATGCAAAACCTAACGAGATTAAAGCTGACAAACTATTAATGAGTAGTTTTCCGGTGAACTCGAATATGACTAACTATTCAGCTAGTTCTTATGTTACTACATCTTGTGCAGCAGCAACAGCAATGTCAACAGGGTTTAAAACGAATAATGGTATTATAGGAAAATCTCCCGACAAAAAAATAGCGTATGAAAACATATCTCAGAAAGCGAAAAATGCTGGTTTTAAAGTAGGTATATTATCTAGTGTAATGATAGATCACGCTACTCCAGCGTCCTTTTATGCACATCAAGATTCTCGTAATATGTATTACGAAATTAGTATGGAGCTACCCAATTATAATATCGATTATTTTGGAGGTGGAGGCTTCCATCATCCTAAAGGAAAAAAAGGAGATCAACCAGATTCCTTTAAAAATGCTAAAAAGAAGGGCTATACCATTGCAGATTCTCATAAGGAATTTAATAAATTAAAAAATGGCGATGAAAAAATAATTGCCATAAATCCTGAAATGTATCCTTCAGGAGAATTTTACTGGGCCATTGATAAAAAAGAAGGCACGCTTTCTCTTGCCGATTTTACAAAAAAAGGAATTGAAGTTATTGATAATGATAAAGGTTTTTTTATGATGGTAGAAGGCGGTAAAATTGATTGGGCATGCCATGGAAACGATGGTGTGTCCATGGTTCATGAAGTACTCGCTTTTAATGATGCTATTAAAGAAGCCTATGAATTTTATAAGCAACGACCAGATGAAACTTTAATTATTGTTACTGCAGACCATGAAACAGGTGCCTTATCTACAGGGATAAATTATGCCACACATCCTGAATTATTGAAATACCAAATAATTTCAGTTCAAGAGTTTAAAAGAAAAATGACAGAACTTAAAAATACGGATCCAAAAGTTTCTTTCAATACTATTTTAGATTTGGTACAGGCAGATTTTAGCTTAGGAAACAATGATATCGGTTTGTCTTTAGATGATAAAGAATTAGCCTTATTAAAATCAGCCTACAGCAAACAGTTTAAAGGAAATAAGAAAGTAAACGCGGATGCTGATTATTTAAGTAAAACCGCAGTAAAATCCGTTGGAGAAACAGCAGCCTTTATTTTGAATAAAAAGGCAGGAATAAGTTGGGGCTCTGGCGATCATTCTGGAACACCGGTTCCTGTTAGAGTTATAGGAAAGGGACAAGAAGAGTTCTCAGAATATTTCGACAATACCGATTTGCCAAAAAAAATAGAAAAACTTATGGGGATATAAATGAATCATTTTAGATGAAATTCTTTTAAAAATATTCTCAATTAATAGGTTAAAAAAGGAATAATATTCCATTGTCGAAGTTCCACGATACTTTTTACCTGCTAACATAACAAGTAGCATTAATTAATAAAAACACAATAAATCTAAAATTTATAAAATATGAAATACTCATTATTTATCGCATTATTCTTATTCCATATCATTGGCTATTCACAATCAGCTAATGTAAAAACAGGTTCTGAAAAAGGTGATGACAAGTTGTTGTTAACAATTTTTCTTAAACATGATCAAAGTATGAATTTAAATGAGATTGAAAAGATAAGAACCGATCAAGGGTTTTATGAAAATTTCCCGCCAGAAGGTGTTTCTGTAGTTAATTGGTTTGTAGTTATGGGAATTGGACAAATGGTTGTATTGGAACTTCCTGCTTCAAAATTAGCTGCTGTAAATCTGGCAATTGAAAGAACAGCATGGAAAGCTTTTAAATCAGAGATGTATCCAACCTATGATTTATACCCTATTATCGAAAAAAAGTTAAAGAATAAGTCGAAGGTTACTTACTAGCATTATCTGAATAATCTTTTTTTAATGCGAATAAAATAAAACATTAATAATGTATCACTAAAAATAAATATATGAAACGTAAAATAATATTATTAGCTATAAGTTTAATTTGTTTTCTTGCTGTAGATGCGCAAAACATTGTTTATGTATATGGAGATGTTGCTGCTGATGGTACAATACCATCCGGAAGTAAAAAACCATTTCACCAAATGCGTTTGAATGATGAAGGTGATTTAGGGATGAGTGGTTTCAAAAAAGCATTGGAAGCTGTTGGGTTTACTGTAAGCGAAGTTTACGATCAAGACATTGTAATTAATGCCGAATTTCTAAAGGCGATTGATGTTTTAATTTTAGGCTCAAATCAGCGCGTTTTTATTGAAGCAGAAGCTAAAGCCTTAAAGCGTTGGGTGGAAAAAGGTGGCGGAGTCATTACTTGGTCGGATAGTGGGTTTGGTGGAGAGTATAGCATTGTAGGTGTGGATAATGAAGTGGGGCGAATTTCTGACAATGTTTTAATGGAGCAATTCGGCATGTATTTTTTAACTGACAATGGTGCTGGAAACTATTTGGTGAATGAGTATATACAAGATCATTTTATTAATAAAAACAATAAACATAAAGGCGTTGCTTTTAGGGGAGAAGGAGTAAGTTTTGTTCGTGTTTCGAAACCAGCAGTAATTTTAGCTAAAGCGCAAGAAGGCGGATTAGGCGGTAGGTTAGTTGTAAATTCAAATGATGGTGAATTTAATGAAAATACCGATGTCGCTTTAGCAATAGCTGAAATAGGTAAAGGTAGAGTAATCGGTGTTTTTGATCGTAATTTATTTTGGAATGCTGGGGCTGGTACCCGTTTAAGTCATTCGGATAATAGGGTGTTTGCACAACGTATTGCACTTTGGGCAGCAGGCATCGAGGATGAGCAACGCTTTGCTAATGACACCAATGCTTTAGTTTCTGCAATAAATACACCTCCGACTATTACTATAGATTATACGTACTCAAAAACTGATAACAGTCTTGCAATTACGGCTGTGATTACTGACGAGGATAAAGATGCCATTAGCCCGGAAATAGTATGGGAGCAGGTAGAAGGCCCTGCCGATTGTGAGTTCGAAAATAATAATCCCAATACTACAACACCACGTATTTTTATTCCCAAAGCAGGTAAATATGTTTTTAAAGCAAGTGTTTTAGATGGTGAGTTTGAAATTAATGAATTCTTAAACTATGAAAGAGAGTAAATTTATTAAAATGAAAGTAAAAGAAAAATTATTAAAAACCTTTTTAGCTTTTATAAACATCATTTTGGTTTTTGTATTATGTACTTCATGTAATGCTCAAAAAAAACAGAGTAATCAAATTATAGAGAAAGGTGCAGAATTAGTCTTAATTTCAGATGATTACGAATTTACAGAAGGGCCGGCAGCCGATAAAGAAGGTAATGTTTATTTTACCGACCAACCGAATGATAGGATTTTAAAATGGAATGCAAAAACCAATTTAGTATCTGAATACATGAAACCTTCTGGTCGTTCAAACGGACTTTATTTTGATAATGATGGCAACCTATTATCAGCTGCAGATGAAAAAAACGAATTATGGCTTATCAACCCAAATAAAGAGATAACCGTACTTGTAGATAACTATGATGGTAAAAAACTTAACGGGCCTAATGATTTATGGGTAGATGCTAAAGGCGGTGTTTATTTTACAGATCCATATTATCAGCGTCCTTGGTGGGAACATAAAGAGCCTCAGCAAAATGAAAAAAGAGTTTATTATTTAGCATCAAATACAAATATACCACGAATTGTATCAAATGATAACTACGTACAGCCTAATGGTATAATAGGAACTCCTGATGGGAAAACACTTTATGTTGCAGACCAAGTTGGAGAAAGAACGTATGTTTTTACTATTGACGAAAATGGAAATTTAACTAATAGAAAGTTATTTGTAGATATGGGATCTGATGGTATGACCATAGATAATTTAGGTAATATTTACTTAACCGGAAAAGGTGTCACTGTTTTTAATTCAGAAGGTAAAAAAATCAAACATATTGATGTACCTGAAGGATGGACAGCCAATGTAACTTTTGGAGGTTTAAATAAAAACATTCTTTTTATAACAGCCATGGATTCCATTTATACTTTAAAAATGAACGTTACAGGAGTTAATTAATGTGAAATATTTAAAAATAATTATTATGAAAAAAATGAAGTCTACAATTTTATTAATAGGAATTACGATGTTTTTATTTAATGCCTGTAATGATAATAATATTAATAATAGCACTAATGAAACACCTAGTATACTAGATGTTCATAAAGATACTTCATTAAAACTTGCGTTTGAAAATTACTTTTTATTAGGTAGTGCAATAAACGATGATATTGTTTCTGGAAAAGAGAATGTTTTAACCCAAATTGTAAAAAAAGAATTTAATACCATTACTGCAGAAAATTGTATGAAAGCAGAATCGGTAAATCCAACTCCAGGAGTTTACGATTTCAAAGCAGCAGATGACTTTGTTGCTTTCGGACAGGATAATAACATGTTTATTCTTGGACATACTCTAATTTGGCATAATCAAACACCTTCTTGGTTTTTTACCAACGAAAAGGGAGAACCTAATACTCCTAAAGAACAAAAAGAGCGATTGCGCAACCATATTGAAGCCGTTGCAGGAAGATATGCAGGAAAAGTACATGCTTGGGACGTGGTAAATGAAGTTATAGATAATGATGGTTCTTACAGACCAACAACTTGGGTAAATAGTATTGGTGATGGTGATGAAATGGTTAAACTAGCGTTTAAATATGCTAGTGAATATGCTCCTGATACAGAATTGTATTATAATGATTTTAATGCTTGGAGACCAGAAAAAAGAGAAGGAATTGTACGAATGGTAAAAATGCTTCAAAAAGAAGGTATTCGTATAGATGGTATTGGTATTCAGGCACATTGGGGTTTAAATTTTCCTAAAAAAGAATACATTCAACAAGCTATTGATGCTTATGCTGCTTTAGGCGTAAAAGTTATGATTACCGAGTTGGATATTGATGTGCTGCCTCTTACCAAAGAAGGACAAATTATTGGAACGAGTATGATGGAACCTCAATTTCAATTGGAAGAGTTTGAAACTTTTTTAGATCCCTATAAAAATGGATTACCAAAATCTATAGAAATTGAATTGGCAAATAGGTATAAAGACTTGTTTGAGATTTTCATCAAAAATAAAGATAAAATTGATAGAGTAACATTTTGGGGAATTCACGATGGTATGTCATGGAAGAATGACTATCCAATACCTAACAGAACGAACTATCCACTTTTATACGATAGGGGGTTGCAACCAAAATTAGCCAGACAAGCTGTTTTGGAGACCACCAAAGAAAAATAGTTTTTTAATGAACCTAATATTATTCTAAAGATTATTCAATAAATACATTCAAAAATGAAATCAAGAATACTCTTATTTGTTTTACTAACCTTTGTTTTTATGTCTTTTACTTGCCAGCCGTGCAATTTCTGACGGTGATGAGCAAGAAAAAAGTTTTAACAGCGAAAAAGATTTATTGCTTGTCCAATTTGATTGTAAGATGATCTACCGACGGTCGCTGTAATGTCGACCATGTTGTCAGACTCAAATTTTAATGATATAAACTATCATGTGGTTGCTGGAACTTATGGAATTCTGGATGGATCATATGTTCCGCCTAATACTTTGCTCCAACTTGCTTTTGAAGATAACTGGACAGATACATACAATAATTTTTTACCAGCTGTTAAAAATGTTACAACTCTGATAGAAGCAATTTTAAACAAAGACGGTAATATTTGGATTGCTGAAGCAGGTCAGTCTGATTTTACTGCTTATTATAATGCTATTCCGTTAAAAGGTATGGGAGAGAAATATCTTATTTCGTAGTATCAAGAATATGAAGGAGCAAGATCATTTTGCACTGTTTTAAGTCATAAACCTGAATCTTATAAAGATAAAAACTTTATAGACCATATTTTTTGGGATATACTGGGCAGTTAATAAAACAGAATAATTAATTATGAATTTTTTTTAGGACTATTTTGTTTATTATTTTTAGTGGTTTTTCATCATCCTCTAATAAGCTCGAACCTATTGTTGTTTTATCATCTGTAGCGTGAAATGATGGCTTTATACCAAATGAAAGTTTTGAAGTGGTCTATCCGAATTAATTATTATAATAATTTTGTTAAATTTTATTCAAATGAATATGAAAAAAGTAGTTATTCAAATCTTAAGAAAACTAAAAAGGAGTCTAGAATTTTTGTCAATTTTCTTTCTATTATTTTTATTAGTAGCATGTAATGTTGAGTCTGATATTAAATTCCCAGTTAAAGTAGGTGTAAAACCAGAAAGCATAACAAAAGGATTTAATGGGAATTATTATGTTACTGTAATGAATGGTAAAGAAAATGGAGATGGTGAATTAGTTGAAAATATCAACTAAGGGTGTTAAAGTATTTTCAAAAGGTTTTAATGAACCCAAAGGAATAGTTTTTATAAAGGAGCATTTATATTTTTCAGATATTAATTGTGTTTGGAAAGTAGATAAGGATGGAAATAAAAGTGTATTCGTTAAAAAAGAGGATTTCCTCAAAGAAGTATTGTATTTAAATGATGTTGCAGTGGATGGTGATGGAACGGGATTCTATGTTGCAGATATGGGAGCAACAAATTATATGCGCGATAAAAATAATAATCTTTGGCCTTTAGAAAGTGATGAAGCTAAGTTAGTCCCACAATTGGGACGTATTTATCATGTTAATTTAGAAGGTGAAGTCATTGTTGTTCAAGATACTTCCCCACTAATGTTAAACCCAAATGGAGTAGGTGTTGATAATGATGATAATATAATGGTTAGTTCTTTTTTCTTAGGAAATTTTTAAGTGATAAGAGATGGTAAATTAACACCATTAAAAGGTGAATTTAGAGGTGGTGATGCTGTTGAGCAAGATAGTGAAGGTAATTATTATATAAGTAGTTGGTCTCAGGGTAAAGTGTGGAAAATTAATAGAGAAACTGAAGAGTCTACCGTGTTAGTTGAAGGTTTAAAATCTGCAGCTGATTTTTATTTGGAAGAAAATAATAATAGATTATTAGTTCCTGATATGATGGCAGGTATAATATATGCCGTTGATATTAAAAAGTAGTTAATTATTTTTTCATTTATAAAAAAAGGAGCATTAACAACTTGTTAATGACTCCTTTTTTGACTAAAACTAAACTAATTATTCTATATAGGGTTTAATAGGAACAATAGTTCCATCTTCTTTATATGTGATTTCTGCAATTTTAACAGATCTTAAATGTGTAACTCCTTTAGAAAGGGAAGAATCATGATAAAATAAATACCACTTTCCTTCAACTTCACAAATAGAATGATGCGAAGTCCAACCCACTACAGGTTCAAGTATTTTGCCTTTATAAGTAAATGGTCCGTAAGGGCTGTCTCCAATGGCATAACAAATAAAATGAGAGTCTCCAGTAGAGTAGGAGAAGTAGTATTTGCCATTGTATTTGTGCATCCAGGAAGCTTCAAAAAAGCGTCTTTCAATATCGCCTGCTAATAGTAAACTACCTTTTTCATCTAAAATTTCTAATTGTTTTGGAGTTTCGTCAAACTCTAATAAATCATTACTCATTTTAGCTACAATAGGTAGCAAAGCAGGTTCATTATCTTTTGGGATAAATGCAGTAGGACTATCTGGTTCATTAGCATTAAATGATCCCGATCTCCAGCGTTGTAATTGTCCGCCCCACAAACCACCAAAATACATGTAGTAACTACCATCGTCATCTTTAAAAACGGCAGGGTCTATAGAGAAACTTTCTTTAATGGCTTTAGGTTGAGCCTTAAATGGTCCGGTTGGGGATGAGCTAGTTGCTACACCAATTCTAAAAATTCCATCGTAAGCTTTTGCTGGAAAAAATAAATAGTACGTTCCATCTTTTTCATGTGCATCTGGAGCCCACATTTGTTTTTCGGCCCAAGCCACATTATCAACATGCAAAGCCACACCGTTATCTACGGCTTTACTATTTATAGAATCCATAGAAATAACATGGTAATCTTCCATCGCAAAATGACTTCCTAAATCATCGAAAGCCTCTCCGGCATCAATATCGTGAGATGGGTAAATGTATATTTTTCCATTAAAAACATGAGCCGATGGATCTGCTGTATAAATATTAGATACTATGGGTTGAGATATTGCTTTTTTATTTAAATCTTCAAAGTCTATATGTTTTATATTTTCTTCTGGCATTGTATAAAATTTTAATTATTTCTTCTTTCTTTTAAATCATTTTCAATTTGCACTTCTAATTTTTTATTTATTTCATAGAAAAATAAGAGTCCAGTACCTAATAAAAAGGGAATAGCAGGGTAAATACTTACCAACATTTTACTGCCCATAATAGTAGTTTCAGATTGTATTGCTAAATCAGCATTGTAACCGTAGCTTCCTAATATTGCTGTTAAAAGAGCACTACCAATACTTAAGCCTCCTTTTAAACCTATCATCATTGCAGAAAATATAATAGCTGTGGCGCGGTGGTTTGTTTTCCATTCAGAAAAGTCGGCCACATCGGCAATCATTGCCCATAAAAGGGGAATTGTTATTCCATATAGAAATCCATGAAAAATTTGTGCTAGAAAAATTAACCCAATTGATGTTGAAGGAATGAAATAAAATAATATAATGAACAGCGTAGATAAGAATAAAAAAGTACCAAACACATCTCTTTTACCGTATTTATCGGCTAAGTTTTTAGAGAACATTATTCCAATAATCATGAAACTAATTCCACCGGCATTAAACAATCCAAAACCAGCAGAAACAGGATTTTCTCCAAAGAAATTGATGCCAATATCAGATAAAAAGTTTAAAATAGGTTGTAAAAATTGTGTTAGTGCAGTTTCATCAACATAGTTTTCAAAATAATAAACATAAGAACCTCCTTTAATTGCTAAAGTTATAAAAACCAATGTGGTTAGTACAAGCATTATTACCCAAGGTTTGTTTTTTATTAAATCTGCCAAATCTTCTTTAACGCTCGATTTTTGTTCAGGTTTAGGAACAATACGTTCTTTGGTAGTAAAAAATGTAATTAATAACATTACGGTGCCAATAATTGCCAACCAAGTCATTACAACCTCAATACCAACAGCTTTATCTCCACCACCTGCAGTTTCTATAATTGGTAGCATAAATACTTGCACAAAGAATTGTGCGACCATAACAGCAATAAATCGATAAGATGAAATACTGTTTCGTTCACCCATATCACCTGTTATAACACCGCTTAATGCAGAATATGGTAAGTTGTTTGCTGCATATAACAAAAGCAGTAATGTGTAAGTTACTACGGCATAAATAACTTTCCCTTTGTAATCAAAATCGGGAGTACTAAATGCTAATAGAGCAACAACTCCAAGAGGAACGGCGGTCCATAAAATCCAAGGTCTAAATTTGCCCCATCTTGTGTTGGTTCTATCGGCAATAGCTCCCATTATTGGGTTGAAAACAAAGGCAGCAATTAGGCCAACTGTTAATATAATTATGGAAGCATCATTTGGTTGAAGCCCATAAATATCTGTATAGAAATAGGCCAAATAAGTCATTAATGTTTGAAAAACAAGGTTAGCCGCAAGATCTCCCAGACTGTATCCAATTTTTTCTTTAATTGATAGTTTTTGCGTGTTAGAATCCATAATTATTCGTCGTTATTTTGTTTAAGAGCTATAACACTGTCGTATGCTTTTTTTGTTGAAAAATCCCTATCGAATAAAAGTGGGTAGTTTGTACGCCCTTTTATAGGCCAATTATTTAGCCAAGATTGTTTATCTGTAACACCCCAAAAAGTAACTCTACCAATTTTATCTTTATGTTTTAAAAACAATTTAAAAATAGCTTCATATCGGTTTGCTAATTTTACTTGTATAGAATCTGGCAGTGCTTTTTGGTATGGATCCATTGTTTTATCACCTACAAGCTCGTCGTAATTTTGACTCACCTCAGCGCCTTCTAAATCCCAAGGGTTTGGTAATGCTGTTACATCTAATTCTGTAATCATAACTTTAACACCAAGTTTAGAATATTCAATAATGCTATTTTCAATATCTTCGAGAGAAGGACCATTTAAACTCCAATGCGCCTGCATACCAATACCATCTATTGTTGTCCCTTTTGCTTGTATTTGTTTTACTAGTTTTATTGCACCAGCTCGTTTTGCTGGTTTCCACATATTATAGTCGTTATAAATTAATTCAGCTTCAGGATCTGCAATAGAGGCAGCTTTAAAGGCTTGCTCAATATAATTTTCGCCTAAAACATTATAAAATATAGATTGTCTTAAGGTTCCATCTTCATTTAAAGCTTCATTAACAACATCCCAAGAATTAATTCTACCTTTATATTTAGTGACAATAGTATTAATATGGTGCTTAACCTGGTTTGCCATTACCGTACTATCTTCAATTTCTTGCATCCATGGCGCTAATTGGCTATGCCAAACAAGGGTGTGACCAACAATATGAGCATTCATTTTTTCGCCTAGAGCCACATATTTATCTGCTACATCAAAATAAAAGGAATCTTTTTTAGGATGAATTTGTTCCCATTTCATTTCGTTTTCGGGAGTTAAGGCATTAAACTCCTTTTTTAGTAAATTAACAGCTAGAGTGTCCGTGCCTTCTATCTGGTCTTTATTAATTGCCGCACCAATAAAAAAGTCGTTTTGAAAAGCTTGCTTTAACGAAACCGAATTCTCTTTTATTGGGTCGTTTTTACAATTAAATAAAGTTAATAGAAGTACAAATAAGATAAGATATTGTTTTGTTTTATTAATCATAATGTAATTTTAAAAAGATAAACAAGAGCGATTTTACTCTTACTTTGATGTTAATAAAAGTACTTTTAATGAAGATATTTTGGTAAAACAAAATGGACTAATCTTGCAACAATTGTTGCGATATTTGATTAAAACCCTAGGATATACCTCGTTTGTTTGGTGCGCATCATTTTTCTCTATATTAGAACACATGTGTTTGAGAAATAATAGCAAGCTTTGTAGAAGTTAATATACGAGCTAGAAACTGTTATTTGTTTTTAGAAAAACAAAAGGTAAGACATTCTCAGTCTATCTGTTTTTTTGAGAAAACGGATATCAGGATTTTTAATTTATAACTATTGGAGTTCTGTAAAGATTATTAAACTTTAAATTCTGCCCATAATGGATAATGGTCGGATATAAGCCAAGACAAACTGTTTTTTGTTAGCTCACGATTTTTTAAAGCAAAAGGAACAAAGTCGTAATTACCACCATTTAAAAATTCCATAGAAAGTTTAGGGCCTTTATTTTCACTATTAAACCAAGCAATTTGATCGTAGTATTTTGTGGTGTTGAAAATGGATCTCGTTACACCTTCATTTTGAAGTTGAGGTGGCACATACAATCCTTCGGAAAGAAATGTTTGGTCTAAAAGATCACCACGTTCATCTATATTAAAATCTCCCAAAACAATAAAATCTTGATGATAAGCATTGATGCTATTTGCCCAACTAGAAAGCCATTTGGCAATACCTTTTAATTCATCTATTCTGCTACTTGGGCTGCTACCATATAAAATATGTAAGGTTACTAATATAAAGGTATGATTGTTTGATTGAAAACTTACAGCATAAGGGGATCTCACAAATTGATTCGATAAGGCGTGGTCCTTAATATCATCTTCCCACTCCTCTGGTACAACCAATTCTCCTGCTAATCCCGATAATTGTACACGTCTTTTATCAAAAAGATAAGCCATGCGTTCCCCATTGCCCACTTTACCTTTATTAACATCGGTTAATATAAAAGACCAATTAGTACCTAAAACTTTTAAGGTATCCCTCAAAGCTCTAATATTATCTTTCACCTCTTGTACGGCAACCACATCAAACCTGCTAATAATTTCGGCAATGCATAAAACAGAGTGTAAATCACGTTTAGGAGAGTCGGTATCATCAGAATCCCATTTTCGAGTTAAATTACCAAAAGCACGTATATTCCAAGTGGCAATTAAAAGGTTTTTATCTAATTTTTTTGAAGGGATTTTAGCGTTCAAATCTACTTTTAGTAAATTTAAATTGTCTTGCACTTCGGATGGCGGTATATCTGTAGCGGAAATCATACTCTAAATATAGCTAAAAATTGCTTTAATTTTAAATTTTGATACTGAAATTATTGAATTTAGTGCTGTGTGTTTTTGTTTCCTAGCATTTATTGGTGCTATTTATTTTAAAATATCATTATTAAGTTTTTAATAACACTTTACGGAAACTCCAAAATGTTTTAAAAATAAAATATGTAGCCGTTTACGCTAAGAGGTTTGCGAAATATATCTATATTTAACCTGTAATAAACCTTAAGCTAGTTTATTGCCATTCTTCCCTAAAGAATATTTAATAAAAAATAATAACCAAGGTTATATTAGATAAAAGTAAGAAAATAGTTATTTATGGGTTGGAGTTTATGGCTTAAATTAATAGTTGTTTTTTGACATTTGCACTTGCAGCAATATAGTTAGTTTTATGACAGAGCCTAAAGCAGAGGACTTTGAAAATTCTGTATAGAACAATTTAATAAATTACATCTTCGAAATACCTTATGAAGATAAAGTTATTTATTCTGGAGGAATAAAAAAACCAAGTATTTCAGGTATTAATGCAACGATGAGTCGTCGGAAAGTATCTTTCTGTTTTGATTATAACCCTTTTGATTCTGAAACTAAACTTGAATTAGCTGAAAGTAGAATTTTGAAATTAAGTAAAACAAAAAGCGGAAAAAATATTTTTGGACAGATAATTATGAGCTGTTTAAAAAAGATCATTTTAAGGGATCAATGATAAACGATGAAATTTCAGAAAAAATTAAAATCAAATTTTATAAATTCTGAAAAGCCTCAATAGGGTTAGAGTTGTCTAAAGTTAATCCTAGTTCAAATTTCACCCAAACAAAAATGCATTTCTTAAAAACCCAACACAACCTCATAATTTTAGCTGTACTTGTTTTCAGTTGCTGTTCTCAACAAAAGCATCCGTTTTCAAAAGAAGATTTGGCGGCTCAGCAAGCCTTTATTGGGCTTATTGATATTACGCTCAATAATGTGAACAAAATAGCTTTAATAGATTCCATAAAAACATTAAAACTTCCTACGAAAGAAGGCTCAGTTAAAGCCTATGAAAAAGGAGGCTATGTAGATAAACCTATAACGCGATCGGAAGAAGATCGGCATATGCAAATGTATCGTGATGTTATGGCGTTTATAAATGTTGGGGTTGGAGATTGTTTTTTACCGTCATCGGATTATAAATTTAGAACAGAAGATTTTGTTTACAATGTAAAACCGTGTTTGGGTGAGTTGTATCCGGAAATTCAGGATAAATTATTTACAGAATTTTCTAAAACAGCCACAATTGGTAAACACGTGTTTAAGGAAGTAAACAGTTTACTTGCGCTACACGGCACAGAAATGGGTATGGTGCAACTTTATGACGATGGGTATTATTTTATTTTCTTCGAGAAAAGCAACAAAGCGAAAGTTTATTCTATTTTTGAAGGTTTAAGTATGCAAATAGGCGACCATAATACGGTGTTTAAGGATTATAGGCGTAAATAATATATTAGAATGAAAATAAAACAAATAATCCTATTGGTTTTTAGTTCCTTTATAGCGTTGTCGTGTAGGGAATATGTTGATAAGGGTTTAACAAACTATCGGTATTTTGACAGGGCTTTGGCAGATACTATTCCGAAGAAAAAACTGAAAGCGGTTACAAACGAGGCATATCTGCAATATGGAGTTAACGTTGCTTTTGTAAATGAAAGTAATGATACTGTAATTCCGTTTGGGAAATATGCATACTACGGCTCGGATACATTAGAATTCTATGCCAATGTTATGGAGCATCCCAATGATAGTACGTATGGACGCCAGATAGCCATAGACAGAAACGAGCATATTCTATTCGATCTTGTTATGTTTGATAATGGACCGGAACCGATTAAAGGTGGGTTAACGCGAGTGCTTCGAAATGGTAAAATGGGATATGCTAACGTATTTGGACAGGTTGTAATTGCCTGCAAATATGATTATGTGAAATGGTTTGAAAACGGAAAAGCGGAAGTAACTTACAATGCCAAAGAATTTTTTGATTTAGATGAACACAGAGCTATTGAAAGTGAGGAATGGTTTTTGATTGATAAAAAAGGAAAGCGGGTAGAATAAAACCCTAATTGATAATTATGAATGACACGACTATAATTGTTGCACTAGTTATTATCTTGATTTGCCATTTAGCAGTGATTTCGATTGGGTATAAAATAAAAAAGACCGTATTATCTATTTCTTATGTAAACGCGATTTTTGTGATCGCGTTGCTTGTTTTTTGGGGTGTCGATATCGTGAATATTAAAGAGCATCACTTCGAATTTAGAGAGTTAATTTTGCTAGGCTTGGAAGTCTGTATTTTAATATGCGCTATTTATTCGATTACAGGGTTCTATAATAAAACCTTTGTAAAAGTGATAAATTATATCGGGTTTTGGTTTCATGTATTGGCTTTAGTAGGAATGCTTATTTTTATGTGGACTTTTACGCTTAATGGATTTTATTAATATTGTGTAAACTGCAGTTACTGGGGCGTTTTGGTTTTTATTTCCTAAATTATTGATACAAACAACGACGTTAATTTTTAAAACATAAATACAGCACACGGAATGAGCATAGAGCAAGCCTATAATATTTGGGCAAATCAATACGACACAAACGAAAACCGCACAAGAGATTTAGATAAAACGTGCACTATTGAGACTTTAAGTAAATATAAGTTTAGTAATGTACTAGAATTATGTTGTGGCACAGGGAAAAATACGGAATGGTTATTAGCGCATGCACAGCAAATAATTGGTTTGGATTTTTCGGGAGAAATGCTTAATAAAGCAAAGGAAAAAATAGTAGACGATAAGGTTACTTTCAAAAAAGCAGACTTAACTCAAAACTGGGAAATCGACAATAATTTTGCCGACCTTATAACTTGTAGTTTAACGCTAGAGCATATAGAAAACTTAGATCATATTTTTAATCAAGCATATTCAAAATTAAAAAAGAATGGCTTGTTTTTTATTAGTGAATTACATCCTTTTAAACAATATTCGGGTAGTAAAGCTAGGTATGAAACGGAGCAAGGTACGAAGGAATTAGAAGTGTATATTCATCATGTTTCGGAATATATTGATGATGCCAAAAAGCATGGTTTGGAATTGGTTGAATTAAAAGAATGGTTTGATGAAGACGCAGAACATGGATTGCCTAGATTAATTTCTTTTGTGTTTAAAAAATAAAACCCTGATAATATATTTATTATCAGGGTTTTAGTGGAGTCGGAGAGAATCGAACTCTCGTCCAAACAAGTAACCAAAGGGCCTTCTACACGTTTATTCTTTTCTTGGGTTTTCGATTATAAGCTGGTTAAAGACAACCCACTCATAACTTATCTTCTTTAGTTTCGTAAAAGCATCAAAGCACTGCTCAAACTATATTGACATTTACGATATCTCAAAATGGAACGCCGTCAATCAAGGCTTTCCGGAGACATAAAGCTTGTACACCTTGTGTACCTAGGCCAATCCTACTATAATTCGGATTAAGCAGCTAAAGCGTAGTTATTCTCGCCGTTTAAAAGTTGGTCTAGCCTTTTACGTGTTTCAATGCCATTACACGACGTGCTTACCGTTTCGTTAATCTCGCTGTCAAAACCAGTCGACCCCAGATTAAATAAAGTAGTAAAATATATTTTGGCGTTACCACAAGGGGCGGGCTTTACTCGTGCATTCTTGTTTTTAAATTAAAGAAGTCATGAATATAAATATTTCGGCAGTCGCCTTTTTTGAGAAAAACAAAAAATAGCTTCAACAATGCCTCAATCCCTAACGCATAGTTTGCAAAGTTAATTAAAACTTTCAAACTGAAAGGTAATTCGTTAACATATATCAAAAATTATACCATTTTCATTTGTCAGTTAATCGTAGTCAGTAAAAATAGTTGAGACAATTGATAAAATATTTCAATAAATTCACGAAATTACACCTAAACAATAAGCCATGAAATTCGCCGTTATAAAAGAACGTAAAAACCCGCCCGATCGCCGTGTGGTATTCTCTCCATCAAAATTAGCTGAAGCACAAAAACAATTTCCGCAGGCTACTTTTAAAGTAGAAAGCTCAGATATTCGTGTGTTTTCTGATAAAGAATACCAAAATTTAGGATTCGAGGTTTCAGAAAACGTGTCAGATTGCGATGTCATGCTTGGCGTAAAAGAAGTGCCCATCGATGCATTAATTCCGAATAAAAAATACTTTTTCTTTTCACACACCATAAAAAAGCAACCCTATAACCGCAAACTATTAAAAGCCGTTTTAGATAAAAACATAGAACTTTACGATCACGAAACTATAGTAAATGAAAAAGGGTTTCGCTTAATAGGTTTCGGTCGTTACGCCGGCATCGTAGGAGCATACAATGGTTTTCGAGCATGGGGATTAAAATATAATACTTGGCAATTACCCAAAGCTGGACCATTACCAAACCAGCAAGCCTTAATAAGCGAGCTCAATAAATTAGAACTGTCAAACATAAAAATATTACTAAGCGGTAGCGGTAAAGTAGCAAATGGCTCTCAAGAAATGCTTGATGCCATGAATATAAAAAGTGTATCTGTAACCGATTATTTAAACAGCGCTTTTAGCGAACCCGTATATTGTAAAATAGACGTACTAGATTATAACAAACGTAAAGATGGACAGGTAATCGATAATCAAGATTTTTTCGATAACCCACAAGATTATGAGTCGGATTTTATGCGTTTTGCAAAAGTAACCGATTATTATATTGCAGGTCATTTCCATGGAGATGGGGCACCATTTCTGTATACAAGAACAGATGTTAAATCTCCCGACTTTAACATTAAAGTTGTTGCCGATATTAGTTGTGATGTCGATGGTCCAGTAGCTACAACATTAAGAGCATCAACCATTGCGGACCCTATTTATGGTTACGATCCCAAAACAGAATCTGAAATCGATTATAAAAACGACAAAGCCATTGTGGTTATGGCAGTCGATAATTTACCATGCGAACTTCCACAAGATGCTAGTGAAGGTTTTGGTGAGATGTTTTTAAAAGCTGTAATTCCAGCTTTTTTTAATAACGATGCCGATGGTGTTTTACAACGAGCAAAAATGACCGAAAACGGTAAACTAAGTGAAAATTTCTCCTATTTGCAGGGATATGTTGACGGAAACTAATAAGTTTGCAATAATTACAAAATACCTACATTATTAAAACAGCATTAGTAACAGGAGCAGCCTCAGGACTGGGTTATGAATTAACTTTGTTATTAGCCAAAGACGCTTATAAATTAATATTAGTCGACATTGATTTCGTTAAATTGACTGAGGTGAAAACCGAAGTAGAAACCGAGTTTGATGTTGAGGTAATAGCATTAACTAAAGACTTAAGTTTACCTAATGTTTCTCAAGATATTATTAACGATATTGGAGATGCACCTATAGATGTGTTAATAAATAACGCGGGTTTTGGTTTGTTCGGCACTTTTGCCGAAACTAGTTGGGAACGCGAATTGGCCATGTTAAACGTACACGTAATAACTACCACGCATTTAACCAAATTGGTTTTAGATGGTATGGTTAAACGTGGTTCTGGTAAAATATTGAATATGGCTTCTTTAGCAGCTTTTCAGCCAGGGCCTTTAATGTCTATTTATTATGCTTCAAAAAGTTATATGCTATCTTTTTCTGAAGCTATTGCCAACGAGTTAAAAGGTACAGGTGTAACAGTGACAGCACTTTGCCCTGGGCCCACAAAAACGGCGTTTCAAGAAACGGTTTCTGAAGATGCCAACGATAATAAAATTACATTCAATATGGCGTGTGCTAAAGAAGTTGCGCTTTATGGTTATAATGCCATGTTAAAGGGTAAAAGTTATGCTATTCCTGGGCGTTTCAATAAAATTTTAGCTGTTATTCCAAGGTTTATTACTCGTAATGCGGCAACATCTATTGTTAGAAAACTTCAAGCTAAAAATAGAGAAGATTAGGGTTTTTATTCTTGATGTGTGTCTTTATTTATATTGGTAAATACCCAGTATCCTAGAATGAAAAAAGCACCAAATAATAAGGTAAAAAGCCAAACTTGCTTGTTTCCTAGTGGTTGCATGATCATGTTTATTATATCAATAAATAAAACTTTTGGGTTAGTTAAAATTTCCCAAGAATTATAGCGTAAAAAGCGACCTAAATACACGCCAAATGCGGATATAAAAAACACAAATGTCAAAATAAATCGCGTCTTTGTTTTATTTAAGTATTTCAATAAAATGGTTTTCATGTCGGTAACAGAAAAATAGAAAAGCATCATGCCGTTTAGTGCAAAGGCGGAAATTAATAAAATATCTAGCCAAAATATATGTGGTTGGTTATATCTTAAATGCCACATATCAGTTAATATATAAGGCGCATTAGGAAGAAAAAACAACCATACAACAAATGCCAAAAGCAGCGTTATTTTTTTAAGCTTGGGAACACTAACTAAATAAATTGTAATGGCATATGGAATGGCTGCTAAGAATAGATTCCAAACTAAAAAAAGATAGTTGTCGGAGTGCGCGAGTTTCATTCTAATCATAAGTAAAATTAGAGTAGAACTTATTGAAACGCTTAATAATGCGAGAGATTTATATCGGTAAGATATACGGTTGTTAATATAATTCATGAGGTTTAGAATTTAATTGTTCTATAATTAAAACGGTAATAATACCAAAGGTATAAGCAACTAAATCGCCTACTTGAAACGTGCTACCTAATATGATGGTTAGTAGTTTGTGATCTTCTAGATTTAATAATTTTAATAGATTGAAGTATTGTGCGAATTCTATTAAAAAAGCAATAATTAATACTGTCGCACCTAATTTAAAATGATTTATTTTTAAGAAGCTTTTAAAAAAGCAGTAAAGTAAAATTACCGATAGAAAATCTCCGAAGGTGTAACGTATAAAACCTGTTTTTAGGTATATAGCAATTAGTGTTTCTATAACGAGTAATAATAATGCAAAAGTAAAATATGTTTTGTTAAATTTTAATATCATTTTATGTTTATTTTTTTACCTAAAAATTTAGGGCCTACATTAAATAGCAAATCTATAGAAGCTTTTGTTCTTGCTAAATATTCGCGAATTCTAGTTTTAAAACTATACCGATTGGGGACATCTTTCGCGTTAAAAGCAATAGCGTGTATATCATAACTTTTGGCCAGATAAATGGCTCTTTCGTTGTGGAATTTTTGAGAGATAATAGTGAACTCTGTTAATCCAAAAACTTCTTTAGCTCGTACCATGGAGTCTAATGTTCTAAAGCCTGCATAATCCAAGTGAATTTTGTTCTTTGGAACACCATTACTAATTAAATCATTTTTAAAATCGGTAGGTTCATCATAATTTTTCCGACTGTTATCACCGCTAATCAGTATGTGTTTAATTTTACCAGAGTTATATAGATCTATAGCGGCTTCTAAGCGGTGTTTATAATATAAATTAATGCTGCCATAACTATTATACTTACTTGCTCCCAAAATGAGTCCAACTCGGTTTTTTGGGATTTCGGAAATAGAGTCGTAAAGTGTATTTTTTGCTTGATAATTCACCCAAATGTTTACACAAATGATGTAAATAAAAGCAATGCCACAGATTTTAATTAAGTGTTTTAAATACATCATAATAGGTCTTGAATTTGGGGTTTAATATTTTCGATATCTTTTATTAGCCATACCCAAGATTGTAGAGATGAAATGAAAGCGGCAACAAAAAAGCAAATTGCAAATTTGGATTGTATTAGTCCATAACTACATAGTGAGAATGATATAATAGCGTAATAAGGAAAATATTTTTGAAATACATCTCTAGCAGTGGTTTTATTATTTTTTGACAGAAAAAAAGGAGCGATTGTTAATGCAATTACAATGGTGTTACAGATAAAAATAGGTATGAATGATAATAATATAAAAGGAAACATATCTAGCTCAAAGTTTTGAGAAAAGATAATAGTCCAAAAAATAAAAGTAGACAAGCCAGTGGCTTTTAATATGGTATTTATCAGTTTCATAATCTTTTATTTAGATTTAATTTTTAGATTATCAAAACTCCATTCTTGCCAGTTTCTTTCATTTAGAGACGAAGTGTACTCCTTAAGTTTTTTATCAGCTAAATATTTTGATTGTCCTTTTGAATAGATGCCATCACCGTAAGTTTTTAATATAAAAGAGTTATTGTTCGATAGATTAACTAAGTAATCGAAATCTGCAGTAGCAGCGTAGTTTAAGTTGTATTTGGTAATTAAAGCATCCCAATTAAAGGCGCAAGAGATGATTAAAATAGCAAAAGCTATTTGAGAGTTAACACGGAATAAATACCAAAGATTTTTTACGTTGTAAACTTTTTTAGCGGTAGTTAAAAGTCCTACGAGTGTAAGTAATAAATACACAAAAACACCAATACGCTTATAAGTAAAACCAAAAGAAGAAATGTATTGGTAGTTTTTCACAACTATGCTAAAAACTAGTATAAGGTTAAGAGTGATCCAGACGTAGGTAAGATTTTTTAAAGTTTGATTACATTTGTAAAAGTTTAAGTCTCCTCTAAAGAAGTATAAAATTATTATAATAGCCATAATAATTGATGCAATAAGTGCATATATGCCACTGTGAACTTGATTCGATAATTCGGCGGCATTCAAATCTTTTATTTCAACTAAGTAAACAATGTCTGTAATTAAGAAAAGAATGATTAGTGTATTGAGCATTACCATAAGAATAAGTGCCAATTGATTTTCTTTTTTTAGGTTTTCTTCCGAAATATTTTTTTTGTTTTTTAAAAAATTTCCAATTTTTAAATCATTCTCTGTTGCCGGATTAACTTTTATAGGTGTTGAGATGTTGATAAGTAAAAAGTAACCTAATGCTGAAAATAGTATCCATTTTAAATTTATAAAATCGAAATTTATTTTTGAGATAAAATCATGAAACAATGGGTTTCCGTTACTGTAAAAACCTATAAAGACAAGCACAATCATTAAGGGAATACCTATAATTTTCACTAAGTGTAAATAATCTATATCTTTTTTATGTTGAGTGTTTTCCTCGGTTTTTGGTTTGTTTAGAATCTTGTGAAAATAACCAGCAATTGTGGTATAAATACCATTTAGCCAATTAACATAGATCGAAGAGCCGCGTTCTGAGACATGACCTATTAATGTTAAAAATGCTATGCAATTGGCAATAATGGCTAAGCTAGATTGAAATAGAAAAATGGAAGTAGCTGTAATGAGGTAAATGAAAGTATATGCCAATACACTTTTTTGTTTGAAAGCTTTTCGATTATAATTTGCTAGAACAAGAATGGTTAATAAGCTAAATAATGATAAGTTTAGGCCTATATTTTGGTCGTAAAATAAAGTGCTGAATAATAGTGAGCCAATAAGTAAAGGAAGGTTTTTCATTTTTAAATTGTTTTTTATTAGGAGTTGATTGATTTTACTTGTTTTTTTGAAAAAATGGCTTCTCTAAAATCATTAATTGAAACCAACAATAAATTTTTGTAGTTCAAATGATGAAACGCGTTAGCTTGTTTACCAATACAAAAAGATTTATAATAATATCTGTAATACTCAGGAAGTATAATACTACCAATTGTAGCAGCTCCAATAGCGTATAGACTTCTTTTTCCGTTACCAATACATAAGTATTGTAACGCTATTTCATCTTCCACATTGGTTTTGTAGCCTGTTAGTGTATGGTAGGCATCATGTCGTTCACCTTTAGGTATAAGTTCAAAATTATATTTGCTTAAAAAGAGACCGAGATGTTTTCCGAAAGAATCTTCGGGGTAATTTAAAAGTTGGTTTTTTTTAATACCCCATGGTTTACGGGTCAAAAAAAGATCTCCATAAAGTTTTTGGGCTTTTTTAAATAACCAGGTTAATAATTTTTTTCTATTTTTCATATGTAAAGTACTTTGAATTTCAAAGTAAAAGGTTAAAAAAAACATTTTGTTGTTTTCTTGAGACTAAAGTCTAGCTTTTATTAATTAATTTTTCGAGTGCATTAATGTGTTTTTTAAACTCAGCACGACCTAAACCGGTAGTAGAGTAACGGGTGTTCGGTTTGCGGCCTATAAACTGTTTTTCAACTTTTATGTATTCCACTTTTTCTAGAGCTTTGGTATGGCTAGCAATGTTACCATCGGTGGCGCCTAAAAGTTCTTTTAGCATATTAAAATCGGCATACTCGTTCACCATTAAAATAGACATAATACCTAATCTAATTCTATGATCGAATGCTTTATTTATATTGGTTATTATGCTCATAGATCTAAATTCGTTTGCTTTTAGATTTTATTATTTCGTTATCATTAATCGTTTTAATTTTACCAAAAAGAAACGTTACTGCAAACGCAAAAGCACCAATAAATAAGGAAAAAGGAATTAATACTACCGCACCTTGCTTTATGGTTTTACGTTTTGCACCTTGGGCTGTAATATTTTGAGATTCTGAAGTGAGTTCTTCTTTATCTATAATACCATTTTTATTTACGTCGTAAAGTGCAAATTCTTGCTCGTAACTTTCATTGGAATAATATAGGTATGCCAATCCGAGGCCGTAAATAATTACGGAAGTGATTACTGCAATTATGATTGCTTTGTTCATTTTGTATCGTATTTAAAGTGCATAATGCTACCGTATATTATGTGCATTATTCCAAAGCCTAATACCCATAGCCAAAAACCGTATCCAGGAAGTAGCGTGGCAATTAAACCTAAAACTATTTCTATATAACCTAAATAACGAATATCTCCAATGCTGTATTTTGATGCGTTTACTAAAGCTAATCCATAGAATATAAGCATTAAGCCACCGGTTTGTCCGTATTTGCCATGGCTTAATATAATTAGGATATACAAACCGCCGGCAATTAACGGAATTAAAAAATTAATAACTAATCGCTTTGATGTGACGTCCCACATTTTAGCACCTGTTTTTTTAGCTTTTTTTGCTGAAAGTATGTAGCCCGTTAAGGCGCTAAAACCAGCAACCAAAGCTAAAATAAACATAACGATTCTAAAAATTTTACCATCTAGAATTAACGTACCGTAACTGTATTGGTTAACAAGCCAATAAGCGGCGGCTGCACCAATAAGTGCATATGTTCCTGCTAAAATTCCAGATAAACCACTTAAGGAAATAAATCGGGTAGATTTATTCATTAAATCTTTAATGTCCGATATGTCTTTTAAATAATCTTTTGATTCCATATAAAAGTACTTTGAAATGCAAAGTAAATAAATATTTCTGAATTTTCGACTACTTATTTTTATTAAATTTGAAAATAAACTACTTGATGTGAATCCGATAGATAATTATTTTATAAGTCAGAAAGAACCTTACCAAGCGATTATGTTGTTTGTGCGAAGCGTTATTTTAAAGACTTTGCCAGAGGTAGAAGAGCGGTATAGTTATAAAATTCCGTTTTATAATTGCCATAAAAAGCCTATGATTTATATTAATATTTTGAAAGGGAAAAATTATGTTGATGTGGCTTTTGTGCAAGGGGTTTTGCTAGAAAAAGAGTTTTCTGTTTTGAAAAATGATAATAAACGAAAGCAAGTACGTTCTATTCAATTAAAAACTTTGGGAGATTTAGATTATGATGTTTTTGTTGAATTACTACACGCCGCATCAAAATTGTTAAGCGAAAGCAAAAGGGCTTGGTTTATTGATTGAGACTTTTAATGTTATAAGATTTATTTAAATTTGAAATGACTTTTGATTAATATTAATTTTGCAAACAAGCTTTCGTATTCTGTTTGTGCTATACTTGGCTGGTAATTGCGGGAGCGATAGTAGCGGCATCCTTTTTGTAAAAATAAAATGCCATAAACCACAGTTTTACCTTTGGGTTTATGGCATATAAATAAGTTTAATATATGGCTACTACTTTACAAAAAGATACAGCGGATAGCGCGGTTTTTATTTTTCTTAAAAACCCGCCCAACACGTTTTAAATATTGAAAATTCCTCCAAAGGCAACAACGCGTTGTAAATAAGTAAAATGTTGAGATGCACTATCGCTAGAGCTTGATGTGGTGCGAATATTTGGCATGTTTATATAACCACCTTTTAAATCGAGTTGCATAAAAAAGTGCTTGAAAAAAGTGAAATTAATTCCTGCTCGGGCTGATACTCCATAACCGGCTACATGAAATTCGTCGTTTCGTTCTTTTAATAACAATGTGCTGTTTGTTTTTGGGAATAATACGCCACCACCGATGCCTTCGGTTAAATTAATTTGAAATTTATCGATGTTTGGAAGATTGAAAAAGGATGAAATATCGTCGTGTCTAGCTATTTCTGTATGGATATAATTTAACCCATCTGTATGTTCGAAAGCTAAAAAATCTTCAGATAGGTAGGTGGCTTTGTTGTTGTAAATGCCATTAAATTGTGAGCCTTCTTCTGTGGTTGGAAGATCGATGTATCCGCTTAAATCTCTGGTTCTATCTTGTTCCATAACGTATTTCATGTGGTCTAAACCTAAAGAAATGGAATACTTGTCTGAAATGAAATACCCGAGTTTGAAATTGGTTTGAGGGATAGTCATTCGAGTTGGATTGAAATAATCGATGTGCCAACCTTTTGGTTTATCGTGTGCTGTAGCGTCTTTTATTGTAAAATTATAATCGTCGCCTTCAAAATGAATATCCGACTTGCTATAAGATTCTCTATTACCTCCCCAACTTACAAAGAATTTACCTTTGTTCGATGCGGTATATTTTACGGATTCTATGTCTTGGGCAAAGGCACTGAAATTAATAATACTTATAATAAATATAAGGATGTGCAGGTTTGATTTCATTATTACTTTTTTTTGAAGCGTTTTATAAAGATTGTACTGTTTTTCTAATTTTAACGAGATTACTAAGAAGATTTTCTAAATTATCTAAGTGTAACATATTAGCGCCATCGCTTTTTGCATTAGCAGGGTCGAAATGCGTTTCAATAAATAGGCCATCAACATTATTAACAATACCTGCGCGGGCAATGGTTTCAATCATATCTGGGCGTCCGCCAGTAACACCTGCAGTTTGGTTGGGTTGTTGCAGTGAGTGAGTAACATCGAGTACAACGGGTGCGTATTGTTTCATGGTTGGAATACCACGGAAATCTACAATCATGTCTTGGTAGCCAAACATGGTACCGCGATCTGTAATCCAAGCTTTATCGCTTCCGGCATCTTTTACTTTTTGCACAGCATGTTTCATGGCCTCCGGACTCATAAATTGTCCTTTTTTAAGGTTTACTACTTTACCTGTTTTTGCTGCAGCTACAACTAAATCGGTTTGGCGTACTAAAAAGGCTGGTATTTGTAAAACATCTACATATTGTGCGGCTAGTGCAGCATCGGATATTTCATGAATATCGGTTACCGTTGGTACATCGAAAGCTTCTGATACTTTCGCTAATATTTCTAAAGCTTTTTCGTCGCCAATGCCTGTAAAACTATCAATTCTGCTACGGTTTGCTTTCTTAAAACTACCTTTAAATATATAAGGAATTTCTAATTTATTAGTAATAGTAATTACTTTTTCGGCAATACGCATAGCCATATCTTCGCCTTCTATAGCACAAGGGCCGCAAAGAAGAAAGAAATTATTTGAACTGACGTGCTTTATTTTTGGAATATCTTGAAGATTCATCGACTTGAATTTAGGCGACAAAGATAATCAAATTAAAAACTACTTCTAAGGCTGTTTTTTATAATCCACATAGCCATAATAAAGTTCGTTAGCACAAATAATCCGGCGCTTACCATAACACTGTTTGAATTGATGGTTAAGCTGCTGAAATCGATAATTTTAGATAGATATGCTATAATTAAATATGATGATAGGCAAACAAAGGTAATACCAAGTGTGAAATTTAATTTTTTATTCGGTTTTATTATTTGCCATAAAAAAGGAATTGCAAATAATAAAATAGGATACGCTGTAAGACCTTCGGTACGGTTAATTGTAGTAAACCAATAAGCTGCAATAGCGATAAAATATAGGTAAGGGATGCTTTTTGTAATTCTATTAATTAAATTCATAGCAATTTGTTTTTAATGAGTATTTTGTGAGAGAATTTCTTATAAATATAACGAATAAGAGCCTTTAGAATTATCTTTAATTTTAATTATAACAAATTTTTAACTATATAAGAAAATAACATGTACCTTTGCAGGCTTAAAATAAGGCACACATTATGGCTAATATTAAAAATGTCGCAATTATTGCGCACGTAGATCACGGGAAAACAACATTGGTAGATAAGATTATGTACCACTGTCACTTATTTCGTGAAAATGAAAATACTGGAGATTTAATTCTAGATAATAACGATTTAGAAAGAGAACGTGGTATTACCATTACTTCTAAAAACGTTTCTGTAGTATATAAAGATACAAAAATTAACATTATAGATACACCAGGTCACGCCGATTTTGGAGGTGAAGTAGAGCGTGTTTTAAACATGGCCGATGGTGTTGTTTTGTTAGTTGATGCTTTTGAAGGCCCAATGCCTCAAACTCGTTTTGTATTACAAAAAGCTATTGATTTAGGTTTAAAACCATGTGTGGTTATAAATAAAGTTGATAAAGAAAACTGTACTCCAGATGAAGTACATGAAAAAGTTTTCGATTTAATGTTTGAACTTGGTGCAGAAGAGTGGCAATTGGATTTTCCAACGGTTTACGGTTCGGCTAAGAATAACTGGATGAGCGACGATTGGAAGAATGAAACTGATAATATTGAGCCATTATTAGATATGATTGTTGAGCATGTTCCAACTCCTGTTTTTCCAGAAGGAACTAGTCAAATGTTGATTACATCTTTAGATTTCTCTTCATTTACTGGTCGTATTGCAATTGGTAGAGTACAAAGAGGAAACATTGTAGAGGGGCAACAAATCGCTTTAGTAAAAAGAGATGGAACTGTTACTAAAAGTAGAATTAAAGAAGTTTTTATTTTTGAAGGTCTAGGACGTAAAAAAGTAGAAAGTGTTCAAACTGGTGATATTTGTGCGATTGTTGGTGTTGAAGGTTTTGAAATTGGAGATACTATTTCTGATATAGAAAATCCTGAAGGATTAAAATCTATCGCTATCGATGAGCCAACAATGAGTATGTTGTTTACAATTAACGATTCTCCTTTCTTCGGAAAAGACGGAAAGTATGTAACATCTCGTCATATTAAAGATCGTTTAGAAAAAGAATTAGAAAAAAACTTAGCACTTAAACTTGGTGAAACAGGTAGTGCAGATAAATTCATGGTTTTTGGTCGTGGTGTACTACACTTATCGGTTTTAATTGAAACTATGCGTCGTGAAGGTTATGAGCTTCAAATTGGACAACCACAAGTAATCATTAGAGAAATCGATGGTGTTAAATGTGAGCCAATTGAAGAGTTAACTATTGACCTTCCTGAAACTGTTTCTGGTAGAGCTGTAGAGTTTGTAACATTACGTAAAGGTGAAATGCTAAGCATGGAAGCTAAAGGAGATCGTATGATTTGCGAATTCTTAATTCCTTCTCGTGGTATTATTGGTTTACGTAATCAATTATTAACAGCAACTGCAGGTGAGGCTATTATGGCACACCGTTTTAAAGAATACCAACCATTAAAAGGAGCAATTCCTGGTCGTGTTTCTGGATCTTTAGTATCTATGGAAAACGGAACAGCAATTCCTTATTCTATTGATAAATTACAAGATCGTGGTAAATTTTTCGTAGAGCCAGGTGAGAATATTTATGAAGGCCAAGTAATTGGTGAAAACTCTCGTCAGGATGATATGAATATTAACATTACTAAAGCTAAAAAGCAAAGTAATGTACGTTCGTCTGGAGCAGATGATAAAGCGAAAATTGTACCAGCAATTAAATTTTCTTTAGAAGAAGCTTTAGAATATATTCAAAAAGATGAGTATGTTGAAGTTACACCACATCACTTACGTTTACGTAAAATTTGGTTAAATGAAGCAGATCGTAAAAGAAACAAAACTTTATAGTAATATAAATTATTAGGAATTTCAATTACAAATTGGGTTCGAGTATGTCGCTATGACTGTCGCGTAATACTTTTTTTAATGGAATTTTTAAAAAAATAACGAATAGTAAATACCGAAAGGTGTTTACTATTCGTGTTTTATGGCATTAGCATTATGTTCTCTACGATGTTAAAGCCAATATTATATAAATGCGGCTAGTTTTTGTATTAATTCACTCTACTTATTAAAGGTTAGAAACAATATAGTTTATAGCACTTATTGAATTAACTTGATGAATTAAATGATTTTGTATATTTGAAGTGTTTTGCAGTAATGTTTGAAATAAAAAAGGATAAATTAAGTTCTATATAATCTCAGCATTAATACTTCGAAATATAAACACCACAAAACTCATATTAATTGAAGAAATTAATAGATTATATTAATAAGCATGTTTTAGTAAAATTAACGTCGTTAAAAACGGTATTAGTGGTTGTTAAAATTCTTGCGGGTATTTTAACATCTAAGGCTATAGCTTTGGTTATTGGTCCTGTGGGCTTCGCTTTAATTGGTAATTTAGAGAATTTTGTTAGTGCATTTCATAATATAGCCTTATTAGGCTCTTATAAAACTGTTGTAAAATACGTGGGTCGTTTTAAAGACGATGCTAAATTATTAAGCAAAACACTTTCAACGGTATTTTATGTAGGGTTTCTTACTACTATTTTAGTATCTATGCTTTGCTATTTAAATGCAGAAACTATAAATAGTTTTATTTTTCCTAAATACAATAATTACGCCTATGTTATTCAAATTTTCGCAATTGCATTGCCTTTTTATGCCGTAAACATGTATTCCTTCTCTATAATGAGTGGATTTGGAAAATATAAGAGTATGTGCCATATAAATATAATAGGCCAGCTTCTAAGTGTTTCTATTGCATTAGTTTTAATTTATCAAAGTAAAATTGATGGTGCATTAATATCGGTAGTTATTTCCGAGTCTTTAATATTTTTAATTACGCTTGTAGGTATTTTTAATAGAAGAAGTTTAGCTCCTTCTATTCAAGTTAAAAATATAAGTTATGATATTTTAAAAAAAATGTGGCCAATTTCTATTATGGCTTTGCTTTCTGCTGTTCTTTTACCCCTTATAGCTCTTTGTATCCGATCTTATATTATTGATAATTTAGGTTATAAAGAAGCTGGTTTATGGGAAGCCATGAATAGAATATCTAGATATTATTTAATGTTTGTAACCTCTATAGTTGGGATGTCTATTTTATCTCGATTATCTAAAATTAATAATATAAATAAATTTAAAGAGGAAATTTTAATCTATTACAAAACATTAATTCCAATTTTGGTTGTTGGATTTATGGTTGTTTATTTTTTGAGGTCCTCCATTGTAAGTCTTGTTTTTACTACTGAGTTTAAACCTGTAGAAGGTTTGTTTATATGGCAATTACTTGGTGATTTTATTCGGATTCTTGCGGTAATGATAGCCTATCACTTTTTAGCAAAAAAGATGTTTTGGCATTATATCTTAACCGAGTTATTTCTTGTTGTAATGTTATATATTACAAGTGTTTATTTTATAGATATATTTGATGGTGTAAAAGGTGCGGTATTTGCACATTTTGTAAGTTATCTTATGTATTTTGGTATTATCTCTTTATTGTTATGGGGGCCTTTATTTAGGATTGATGCTAATGAAACCTCTTTAAAGAATGAGTAATTTTTATTTAGATGCTAAAACAACTGTTTAATAATTTTAAAGAGAATAAACTAATAGCGGTTGCTTCAATAAACTCAATTAGTGTTTTAGTACGATTAATTTCTGGTTTTATAGTTTCAAAATTCATGGCTATTTTTATTGGTCCATCTGGAATGGCGATATCCGGGAACCTATCAAACTTTATGCAGTCTATGCAAAGTTTATCAGCATTAGGTGTTAAAAATGGGGTTATAAAATATGTTGCAGAAACTCATAGAGATTAAGAACAATTAACCTAAAACATTTTTAATACTATGTTTCTAAAATATTTTTCATACAATGCTATTTTAGTTGTAGGGAAACTATTGTCTTCATTTATTATATCAAAAGTTAGTGCGGTATACTTAGGTCCTTCTGGTTATGCAATTGTTGGTAACTTGAAAAATGTCATACAAGCTATTTTAGGTGTATCCGTAAGTGGTTTTGAAAGTGGAGTAATTAAGCATATAGCAGAAAATAAGAAGAATGATAAGTTATTAAATACCATAATTTCTTCAGTTGTTGTATTTAGTGTAGCAATAGCAATTGTGATTGGTATTGTCTTGTTTTTTTTTGCTAATATTTTGAGTGAATATATATTAAAAGATACTTCTTTAGCATCAATTTTTAAGCTGTTTGGTTGTTTGTTACCTCTAACTTCGTTAAATTTTTTAGTTGTTTACATACTTAATGGAAAGCAAAAACTGAATTTATATGCAAAAATAATTTCTATAACCAATGTTTTAAATGCGTTTCTTACGTTTTTATTAATATATTATTTCGATTTGCATGGTGCTTTACTGGCAAGTGTTATAATTCCTGCAATAAGTTTTCTATTATCTTTTCTATTTAAAGAAATAAGAATTATTTTTTTTACTGTTTATAAAAACATAAAAAATGTTTCGATGACTTTTATAAAGTCTATTTCAATTTATATTTTAATGGCTTCTTATTCATCATTATTAATTAGTATTTCTTACCTTTTAATTAGAAATGAGATTATTGGAAAATTAGGAATAGATACTGCTGGTTTGTGGGAAGCCATGAATAAAATATCTATGTTTTATATGGTTTTTTTTTCATCCCTATTTACATTATATCTTTTGCCTCAGTTAGCCATTAATAAAACAATTAGTGGGTATTATTCCATAATGAAATCATATTTTAAGTATTTAATTCCCTTAACATGTGTTGGTTTTTTGTGTATACTACTTTCTAGATCTTTATTGATAAAAATTTTTTTAACGGATGCTTTTCAATCGATTGAACAATTTTTTTATTTACAGTTAGTCGCGGATTTTACCAAAATTATTGCGTTTTCATTGGCTTATCAATTTCATGCTAAAAAGATGGTTAAGTTTTACTTTATAACAGATGCGATATTATATATATCTTTTTACCTTTTAAGTTTGTGTTTTATACGCTATTTTGATTTACAAGGTGTTTTTTATGCCTATGTTATTAGTACTATATGTTATTTGGTATCCGTATCGCTGTTCATCTTTTTTAACAACAAAAACTATTTAGAAACTCAATGAAAAACAACCTAAAACGTATTTTAATATTAAGCCTTCCACTATTGTGTAAGTACATGTTTTTATTATGCTTTATGGAATGGGATTTATTTAGTCATGAAGATATAATAGAAGATTTGTGTTTTTTCTTAGTAATAATATTGTTATTTAATAACAGGTTATTGAAACCACAATATTTAACAGATATTTTATGCTTTATATATGTCTTTTATTTTGTTTTAGAGACCACATCTTATATGGCGGTTTCATCAAATTTTACGTCGTCATATATGTATCTTTTAATAGAATCTAACCCTTCGGAATTAAAGGAGTTCTCATCATCATACTTTAATATTCCTATTGTCATTTTTATTATTTCATTTATAGGTTTATTTTTTGTGATAAGAAAAATAGATTTTAAGAAAAAAAACAGGTTTCATTCCGTTATAGGTGTATTTGGAGTTATAGTAATTATTGCTGTTTTGAAACTAACTGGTTTAATTGAGAGCAATGCTTATCACAATGTAGTAAGAGGCACATACGGTTATTTTGAACATCAAAATAGTATGAAGTTTGATTCTGTTGTTGATAAGGATCAAATTATGATTAATTCCAATAACGAAGTTTTAGTTATTGTGTTAGGTGAATCTACAGCTAGAGGTCATATGCAAATTTATGGATATGAAAGAGAAACAACACCACTTTTAAGTTCAATAAAAGATAGTTTATATATATATAACGATGTTATTTCCACAGATGTGATAACAACAAAAGCCTTACCGCTTGTTTTAACCTCAGCTTTTAATGGTGGAAAGGAAAAAAGTGTGATTAATATAATAGACGTTTTTAATAAATCGGGATATAAAACCTATTGGTTATCAAATCAAAGACCAATAGGGTTTTATGATAATAAAGTTAGTGAGTTAGCCTCTTTCTCAAGTTATGTTAAGTTTTTAAATCATAGGGATGAAGTTAAAACCACAAGTTATGATGAAGTATTATTGCCAGAGTTAAAACGTACTTTAAACACCAAAGGAAAAAAAGTCGTTTTTATACATCTAATAGGAACACACTTCAACTATAAAAATAGATACCCAAAGGCATATAATAAATTTAATAGTGTTTCTGAGACATCTGAAAAAATAAATGTGATTAACCAATATGATAATGCAGTATTTTATAATGACTATGTAGTATGGTCAATTTTAAGCGATTTGAAGAAAGTAAACGCTAAGTCTGCCTTTATTTATCTATCGGACCACGGAGAAAATGTATATGATAACGGAACAAATTTTTTAGGAAGAACTGAAACTAATTTAAAACCAGTAATGTTTGAAATTCCTTTTATTATTTGGACTTCAAAGGATTTCGAATTACCTATAGATTTTGAATATAAACCAGGCAGAAAATTTATGGCAGACCATACTTATGAGAGTATCGGACATTTATTTGGTATAAAACATATGGATATGGATTTTAGTAAAAGTATTTTCAGCACGTCTTTTAAAGAACGAAAAAGAAATGTTGTAAATGGCATAAATTACGACACCTATTTTTTAGAAAATAATGAATAAAAAAATTTGTTTACTTACAGATAGCTTATCTTCAGGTGGTGCCGAAAAAATGGTAGCCAATATGTCCTTGTCTTTAAGTAAAGCGGGATATGATGTGCATATTTTGACTATGATTAATGATGTCAGTTATAATTTTGCAGGAAAACTGTATAACTTTGGCTTAGTTAAAGAAAAGGAAACTAAAGTAAAAGCATTTTTTAAGTTGAAAAGCTTTTTTAAACGTCATAGTTTTAATGTTATTATAGACCATAGAATGCGTGACAAATTTGTTAAAGAATTTTTGCTTTCAAGCTATGTGTTTAAAAACTTCAACATCGTTTATTGTATTCATAGTTATGAATTGGCTTATTATTTTTCTAAACATTTAGCGATTTCATTAATGAAATTTCAGCATGTAAAAAATAGAAAATTTGTAGCTGTAAGCCTTGAAATTAAAAACCAATTAAAAAACCAATTAAAAACAGAAAGTACTTTAATTTATAACTATACACTTGAAAGTCAAACTAAACTGCCAGAGTTAAAAGAAAACAAAATCTATGGTAATTATATTATTGGAGTAGGCAGGTTAGAAAAAATTAAACAATTTGATGTTTTAATTAATTGCTATAAAAATTCTAAGTTAAGTCAAAATAATATTAAACTTTTAATATTTGGTAAAGGTGCAGAAGATGATAATTTGAAACAACTAATTATTAATTTAAAGTTAGAAGGACAAGTTGTTATAATGGGTTTTGATAAAAATGTATTAAGTTTTATTGAAAAAGCTAAGGCATTGGTATTATCGAGTAAACATGAAGGTTTTGGGTTGGTGTTAATAGAAGCATTGGCTGTAGGCACTCCTGTCGTGTCCTTTGATTGTGAATGCGGCCCAAGAGAAATAATAAATCACGAAGTAAATGGTCTATTGGTTGAAGATCAAAATCAAAAAGAGTTATCTAATAGTATAAATAGACTGTTGGATGATGATTTGTATTCTAAATTAAAAGTAGGTGCTATTGGTTGGAAAAACCCTTTTTCTGAAGAAAAAATTATAAATCAATGGACTCAATTATTAGAAGGTTTTTAAATAGATTTTTTTTAATAAATAAAATATAGGAATCGGTAAATGATATTTAATACTTTGAATATTAGATAAATTAGCAGGATCTATTTTTTCTTTATAAAGGGTTACAAGCTTATTGTTTTTTTCCATTTTGAATAAAACTACAAGCTTGAAATGAATAAAATCTAAATAGGGTTTTAAATCTTCACAATTTTCATTATTCAGATACTTGTTAAAATCTGGTATAACTTTTTTAAAATTTGCGTTTGGGCTTGTCATTTGGTTTTCAAAAAGTATTCTGTAATATATTTTGGGAGATTCATATATCACAAAATCATATTTTTTTAAAAGCCTAATGTAAAAATCTTCATCTTCACCATAATTAACGCTTTCATCGAAATATCCAATTTCTTTAAAAACTTTTTTGTTTACTACTAAAGAGCTAGGTGAGATATTTGAATTTAACATGTCTAAATAATTGCAGATATGTTTTATATGATTTAATGAAAATTTAGTAACACTCAAATCAGCAGTCGATTTTGGAGTTAGAGTTTTATAGCCCGTGGCAAAAGCACTAAAGTCTTTATAAGTTAAAATCAATTTATGAATTGTTTCTAGATAGTCTTCCCTCCATAAATCATCGGCATCAAGAAAGGCCATGAAATCGGATTTTGCTTTATGTATACCATAATTTCTTGTAGAAGGTAGCCCTATATTTTCATTAGAGTATAATCTAATTCTTTTATCTTTAATCTGTTCAACTATATTTAAACTGTTATCGGTAGAGCCATCATTTATAATGATAATTTCAAAATCGCTAAATGATTGGTCTAATACAGTTTTTAGTGTTGCATCAATAAACTTTTCTTTATTATATAGCGGAATTACAACGGAAAAGAATGGTATCATTTATTCTGTTTTAAATAACAAAAATAACCAATTTTATAAAGGTCGAAAAGTAAAATAGACGCATAAGAAGAATTGAAGTTTTTTAAAAAAAGAGGTTTTAACAAGTTGTGCAATTTATTCGTAAAAGAAACCAATTTTAGTTTTTTTAATATACTGAAAACGCGATAAATTTTTTGATCGTTTTTATCAATTTTAGCATCATCTAGAAGATTGATTAAATTTTTAATAGCGAATTCTGTTTTTTTTATAAATGTATTAGCATCATCGTCTGCTCCATGAATAACAGGATTGTTGAAAAAAAAGGTGTCTATGTTTTTTTTGCTTAAGTTTTGAAAGAACAGGACATCTTCGTATCCATATTCTTTTAATGTTTCATCAAATGAATTTGATGAAAAAACAATTTTTTTTATCATGAAATTTGAAGAACACAGGACTTTATATTCGCGGGTTTTAGTAAATAACCATCTTAGTTTATATGGTTTATTTGGGGGTAATTTAAGGTGGGTCATACCTCCACTTAAAACAACCTTGTCGTTAATAGATAAATATTTTTTAATAAAATCAGAATGTTTTGGAAAGGTTCCAGCATCAATAAAAAGCAACGTATTATATTTTGATTCGTTTGCTAATAGATTTCTTGTAGCACTCCGACCAATATTGATAGGCAATTCTTTAAATGTACAGTGATCAATGGCGTTTATATTTTGGTTTGTGGAATTTAATTTTGATTTAGAACCATCATCAAAAACTAATATTTCAAATTTAACATTACACATTATACATTGCTTGCTTAGTTCTTTAACTAAGGGAGTTATGTCGTAATTGTATGTAGGTATTAAAATTGAAAGCATTATTTTTGAACAATTAGTATGGTTCTAGCGATTTAGAACCATGATATAAGTAGTTGGAATTTTCTATCACTTTAAACCCCTATATAACTCATTCGTATAGAGGAATTGTTTTGGAATTATCGTTTTAAGGCTGTTTTTAATGGAATTATACATACTATCCTTTCCTCTGCACCACCTCATAAACCGCATTCTCATCACATTTCAACGTCTTACTTGGGTATTTTAAAAGTAAAGCATAATCGTGCGTTGCCATTAAAATAGTGTTGCCGTTTTTATTAATGTCTTGAAGTACTTCCATAACTTCAACACTAGTTTGCGGATCTAAATTTCCTGTAGGTTCATCAGCAAGAATAAGCTCAGGATTATTAAGTAAAGCACGGGCAATAGCAACGCGCTGCTGTTCTCCTCCAGAGAGTTCGTGCGGATATTTAAACCCTTTAGTTTTCATATCAACTTTGTTTAAAACTTCATCAACGCGGGTATTCATTTCAACTTTAACTTTCCAACCTGTTGCTTTTAGAACAAATAATAGATTATCGTTTATTGTTCTATCTGGCAGTAATTTGAAATCCTGAAAAACTACACCTAATTTTCGACGTAAAAACGGAATTTCCTTTTCTTTTAAAGTTTTTAAATTGAAATCTACAATATGCCCTTCTCCTTTAGTTAAAGGTAAATCGCCGTAAAGCGTTTTCATAAAACTACTTTTTCCGGTACCTGTTTTACCAATTAAATACACGAATTCCCCTTTGTTTATTTTAACATTAACATCAGAAAGCACTAAACTTTCACCTTGAAAAATAGAAGCGTTTTTTAATTCTAAAATGGCATTCGACATAAAAACAGATTTTTAAAGTGCTGTAAATGTATTATTAAAAACTGAAAAGTTGAAAGTTAAGCAAGAAAATTTTGTGACACGTTTTATGGGTTCAACTTTAATTTTAATTTTGAGACAGATTGTACACAGATTTTTTAAATTTTTAACACCACTATTTATAATTATGGCACGATTATTTCGTTATAGATTTAATATTCAATTATCTTTGATTTTAAATTAAAAAAAGAATTGTTAATGATTAAAAATAATATTTTTTCCCTGTTGGTTGCCATTGGTTTTAGTTGTCAAGTTATGGCACAAAAATCGGCTGTTTATACCAGTAACTTGGTGGAGTATCAAAAAGCATTATCACTTTATAATAATCAGCAATATCTTGCGGCTAAATCATTATTTAGTAACGTCGAGAAAACGGCTAAAGAAGATGTCTTACAGTCCGATTGTGCCTATTATATCGCCAATTGTGCGGTAAGATTAAATCAGCAAAACGCCGATCAGCTTATCGAGAACTTTGTTGAAGATTATCCAACAAGTACCAAAAGGAATACCGCTTTTGTAGATGTAGCCGATTATTATTTCGCTAATGGAAAATACTCTTATGCCCAAAAATGGTATCAAAAAGTAGATATTAATGCTTTAGGTAAACCTGAAAAAGAAAAATTTTATTTCAATAATGGTTATACTGCTTTTACTACTAAGCAATTTAAAGATGCAAAAAAGTATTTAACTAAAGTTGAAAACTCTAAAGAGTACGGATCACAAGCTAAATATTACATTGGTTTTATGGCTTATGAAGGCGATGATTATGATAAAGCAAACGAGTATTTCGAGCAAGTAAACGACCAAGAGCGTTACAAAGAAAAGCTTTCTTATTATCAGGCCGATTTGCATTTTAAATTAGGGAAATTTGAAGAAGCCATCAAATTAGCCAAAACTCAATTGAGTAAAAGTGATACAGATGAAGTTTCCGAGCTTTCTAAAATTATAGGAGAAAGTTATTTCAACCTTGAAAAATATGCGGAAGCTATTCCTTACTTAAAGGAGTACAAAGGAAAGAAGGGAAAAAAAGATCGTGTAGGTAAATGGAGTAATACAGATTATTATCAGTTGGGTTATGCGTATTACAAACAAGGCGATTTTGATAAAGCTGTTTCAGAATTTAATAAAATTATTGGCGGTAAAAATTCTATTGCTCAAAATGCTTATTATCATTTAGGAGAAAGTTATATTAGTTTAGATAAAAAGCAAGAAGCTTTAAATGCTTTTAAGAATGCTTCGGAAATGGATTTCGATTTAAAAATTCAGGAAGATGCTTGGTTAAATTACGCGAAAATTAGTTACGAAATTGGAAACTCATACCAGTCTGCTCCACAAGTATTATCTAGTTATTTAGAGAAATATCCAAATACAAGTTATAAAGAAGAAGTAGAAACGCTTTTAATTGATTCTTATATTACTTCAAAAAATTATAAAGAAGCACTTAAATTATTAGAAGGTAAGCGTAGTTTCGAAAATAAGGTAGCATATCAAAAAGTAGCTTTTTATAGAGGGTTAGAATTGTATAACGAAAATAAATTTAAAGAAGCAGCTGCTCTTTTCGATGGTTCGTTAAAAGAACAACAAGATCAAAGATTTACAGCTAGAGCAACCTTTTGGAAAGCCGAAACCGATTATAATTTAACAAATTATGACGATGCTTTAATTGGCTTTAAACAATTTCAGCACCAAATAGAGGCTTCATCTACACCAGAATTTGAAAATCTAGATTATAATTTGGCTTATACTTATTTTAAGCTTAAAAATTATTCTCAAGCTACAAATTACTTTAACCAATTCATTTCTAATAAAAAGGATGATAAAGTAAGGTTGAATGATGCTTATTTACGCTTGGGAGATGTTCATTTTGTATCTAGTGAGTACAGCAGCGCTATAGATGCTTACGAAAATGCTATTAAATTAAATGAAATAGAATCCGATTACGCATTCTTTCAAAAAGCCATCAGTATAGGTTATGCGGGGAATACTTCAAAAAAAATAAGTGAATTAGGAAGTTTTATTTCACAATATCCAAATTCTAAACTTCGCGATGATGCTATGTTCGAATTGGGGAATTCGTATGTAAAAGCGAATGAAACGGATAAAGCTATGCAAGTTTACGATCGTTTAGCAAGCGAGTATAGAATGAGTTCGTTTGTACCAAAAAGTTTGTTGCGTCAAGGTTTGGTGTATTATAATGCTAGCCAGAACGAGCAAGCATTGGTGAAATTTAAAAAAGTAGCAAAGGATTATGCTGGTTCGCCAGAAGCTGTTCAAGCAGTTGCAACGGCCAGATTAATTTATATTGATTTAGGTCGTGTAAACGAATATGCGGTTTGGGTTAAACAACTAGATTATGTTGAAGTTACCGATGCAGATTTAGATAACGCGACTTACGAAGCTGCTGAAAAGCAATATTTAGATAATAATACAGATCGTGCAATTACGCAATTCAATAAATATTTAAATGAGTTTCCACGCGGATTACATGCTTTGCAATCGCATTTCTATGTAGCGCAACTTTATGTTAAAAAAGATTTATTAGAGAATGCTGCACCACATTATAAATATGTTGTTGAGGCATCGCGAAGTGAATATACAGAAGAAGCGTTATCAAGGTTATCTCAGTTTTATTTAAGCTCAAAAAACTGGAACCAAGCCATGCCGATTTTATCGAGATTAGAAAATGAAGCCAACTTTCCGCAAAACGTAATTTTTGCACAGTCTAATTTAATGAAAGCTAATTACGAATTAGATAATTATAATGAAGCGGTTGCTTATGCCGAAAAAGTGTTGAAAAACTCTAAAATTGATAATAAAATTAAAGCGGATGCTCAAGTTATAATCGCACGTTCAGCTATTAAAACAAACAATGAAGATTTAGCAAAAACAGCATATACACAAGTAGAAAAAGTTGCTACTGGAGAAACTGCTGCTGAAGCTTTGTATTATAATGCATACTTCAAAAATAAGGAAGGGAAGTATGAAGCGTCAAATGTTTCTGTTCAAAAACTAGCTAAAGATTTTTCTGGGTATAAATATTATAGTGCGAAAGGTTTAGTGCTTATGGCTAAAAATTTCTATGCTTTAAAGGATGCTTTTCAAGCTACATATATTTTAGAAAGTGTTATTAAAAACTTTAAGGAATTTGATGATGTTGTTGCAGAAGCTAAAACTGAATTAAGTAAAATTAGGAAAGAGGAAGCTAAAACAAACTCATCTATTTTACCTGAAGATTAATTTAATAAAAATTATTTTCAAAATATAAAAGTTGAAATTTTAGAATTTAATTAAGAAATAAAAATTATATATATGCGCAAGCACATCAATAAACTATTAATTGTTGCAACTACATTAGTCGCAACATTTGGGTATGCACAAAGCAAACAGAATGATACTATAAATACTGGTGTTATCGATGTTGTTAAACCCTACGCGCCATCAATTTCCGATGCTTTTAAAGTAAAAGAAACACCAACTTTAGATGATGCAACTACCGAAACTAAAAAAGATATTAAATACAATATATTTTCGTTTCCTGTAGCTTCGACTTTTACGCCATCTAAAGGAAAAGCGGCAGTTGTAGAAAAAGCAAAACCCGTAAAATTATTCGATAACTACGCTACGCTTGGTGTTGGTACCTATACCACTATTTTGGGCGAGGTATATTTAAATCATGCCATTAGCCGTAATGAAAGTGTTGGTGGTTATGTAAGTCATCATTCATCTGCTGGAGATATCGACGGCATTGAATTTGATAATGGGTTTTCAGACTCAAAAATAAATGTCAATTATGCTAGTCGTATGCGAGATATGGCATGGAATGTAGATGGCGGTTTTCAATACCAAAAATATAATTGGTATGGTGTTCCAGATGGAGAAGTTCTAGCTGCACAAACCAATAATATAGACGTAGATCATACCTTTTACAGTGCTCATTTTGGAGGCGATATCAGTTTCGAAGATACCTATATAAATTCTGGAAGTGTATTTTTTAGACGTTTTGGAGATAACCAAGGTTCGGGTGAAAATAGATTCATTGCAAAAGCAAAAGTAGATGTGCCAGTTAATGGCGAAGAGATTTCAACCAGCGTGAAAATTGATTATTTAGGTGGTACATCCGATCAGGATTTTAATAATATAACGGATGTCGAATACGGTAATTTTCAAGTAGGTCTTATGCCGAGTTATCAATTAATTCGTGACGATTTAACTTTAAATTTAGGCGTTTCAGCTTACTACTTAAACGATAGTAATAGTGGTGAAAATAAATTTTATATCTATCCAAATGTAACAGCAACCTACCGTTTGGTTAGTGATGTTGTTATTGCTTATGGAGGTTTACAAGGTGATTTAATTCAAAATTCTTATTACGATTTTGCAACCGAAAATCCATTCGTGTCTCCAACATTATCTATTGCTCCAACCGACCAGCAATACAATGCTTACGTAGGTTTAAAAGGGAAGTTATCGAGTACTATGAGTTATAATGTTAGCGGAAGTTATGCTTCAGATCAAAACAAAGCCTTGTTCCGCACCAATGCTGTTAGAAATTATTCCGATCAACGTCAATACGACTACGGAAACTCATTCGGAATTGTTTACGATAATATAACCACTTTTGGAGTTTCTGGAGAAATAAATGTGGATATCAATCGTAATTTTAATTTAGGAGTAAAAGCTGAATATTTCAGTTACGATAGTGATAACGAAGCCGAAGCTTGGAATTTACCAGATGTAAAAGGCTCTCTGTTTTTAGATTATCAAATAAACGAAAACTGGTTTGCAGGTGCTAATTTATTTTACACTGGCGAACGTAAAGATCTTTTAGAACTAGAAGGGACTTTTATACCAACAACATCTACGCCGGTAACTTTAGATAGTTATTTCGATGCTAACGCACACGCCGGGTATCATATAAACGAACAGATTTCGGTGTTTGCAAAAGCTAATAATATTGCTAACAATAGTTATCAACGTTGGCAAAATACACCAGTACAAGGTATTCAGTTTTTAGTAGGAGCGACCTTTAAATTTGATTTTCAATAAACACCTTTTTGCTTTCGAGCAAGGAAGGAAATTTTAATAACCATCACCCTGAACTTGTTTTAGGGTTTTGTGTTTTTGGGTGTTATCGGGAAAAGGGATGGGTTTTATTTGGTCATTTTTATTTCAAACATGCCGTTCAATTCCTAACATAGGCAAATCTGCTAAGGCTGTTAATTAATTAGGAGTGTTTACGTAGTTTTTTAGACCAGTAAGGTTTAAAATGAAATTAAATAGATGTCAATCGTGCTAAATAATCAAAATGCTCACCATCTAAAACCAAATCGCAGTTTAAGCCAACAGTTTCACAAGCTAGTTTTAAAGTATCAAAATCGAGATATAACCATTTCATCGCCGTTTCTTTTTCACCTTTATAAGATAAAAAATAGTCTAGTTCACCATAATAATTAGAATTGGTATCCATCCAATAACCGCCATCTTCATCTTTGTACATGTATTTAATATCCGAGGAATCGATTAAAATTTGTCCACTAGTATTCAATAAGGATTTTAAATGTGTTAAATATTTTGAAACCTGCGATAATTCCTGAAAAATCCCAGTACCATTCATTAAAAGTAAAACTGTATCAAAAGTTTTAGTTTCATCTAAAATATTTTTGGTTTCAGCATGTAAAACACCGCGAAGCTTAGCAACTTCAATTGCTCCTTTAGATATATCAATAGCTTTAACTTTAATATCTTTTTCTTGCAAAAACAATGTGTGATTTCCTGTACCACAACCCACATCCAAAACAGAACCTTGAGCTAATTTTAATGCCTTTTGTTCAAGTTTAGGCATCTCTTTAAATTCACGAAATAAATAGGGGAGAGGCAAAACATCATCATCAGAAATACTTGTAGATGTTATAATATCTTCGGTATAATGTCCGTTTTGGTAATCTAATAGGGCTTGTCCGAAAAGGTCTTTCATAAAAAAGCTGTTTTCATTTCCACGAAAGTGAAAAAGGCATCAATTAAAATTGTTATTTTTGCGGTATGCAAGACATTTTAAAACATCTTCCAAAACAGGCCAAAGATAAGCATAACGAGAATAAAAAATTCTTCGCAAAGCTAAAAAAGAAGCCACCAAAAAATTTAGATTATGTTATGCAAGATTTGCATGAACAAGAGTTTAAACGTACAGATTGTTTGGAGTGTGCTAATTGTTGTAAAACTACTGGGCCGTTATTTACAGATAAAGATGTAGATCGAATTGCAAAACATTTTCGGATGAAAACGCAACAATTTATCTCGCAGTTTTTACGTGTTGATGATGAAAATGATTATGTTTTACAAAGCGTGCCATGTACCTTTTTGGGCGCCGATAATTATTGCTCTATTTATGACGTTCGGCCAAAAGCCTGTCGGGAATTTCCACACACCGATAGAAATAAGTTTCAGCAAATATCGAATTTAACCATAAAAAATGTGGCTATTTGTCCAGCGGCATTTAATATAGTAGAAGAAATGAAAAAGCGGATTAAGGTTTAAATTTTACAGGTAAAGGTTATTCTATATTTTATGTAAATCTCAGAATAATAACTTTTTTACTATCTTTAAAACAAAAAACCACTCCCTAAATTGCAAACTTTACTAAACTATTTCGAAACCATACCATCATTACACCGCAGTATAATTTTAGTAGGAGGTTTAGCCTTTTTCTGGATTTTAGAAGGTGCAGTGCCTTTATTTAAATTCAATTATAAAAAATGGCAACATTCTGGACCTAATATATTTTTTACACTAACCACTGTAATTATTAATTTTGCACTAGCCTTTTTACTTCTAAATTCTGCCGATTGGGTTATGGTAAATAACTTCGGGATTTTAAATTGGTTACCAGAAATGCCACTTTGGATGTATATTATTCTTGGTGTATTTTTAATGGACTTTTTTGGAGCGTATTTAGTGCATTTTGTAGAACATAAAGTACCAATGTTATGGATGGTGCATTTGGTTCATCATTCCGATCATAAAGTCGATACCACAACAGCAAACCGCCACCATCCTTTAGAAAGTGTAATTCGGTTTATATTCACATTACTTGGCGTTTTTGTTATTGGTGCTCCTATTGGGATTGTTATGTTATATCAATCGATGTCCTTAGTTGCAACGCAATTTACACATGCCAATATTAAACTTCCTAAAAGTGTAGATAAAATAATGAGTTATGTTTTAGTGTCTCCAGATATGCATAAAGTTCATCATCATTATATGTTGCCTTATACGGATTCAAACTACGGAAATATTTTTTCGGTTTGGGATAGATTATTAGGGACTTATATGGATTTTGATCGCGAAAAATTAATTTATGGCGTTGATGTTTTTCCAGATGAAAAAGCTAACGGGAACATAAAAGAACTCTTAAAACAACCTTTTAAGAAATACGAGAGACCAACGATAATTTCCGACAAGGATTAATAATTTTCTTATTTTGAAACATTTAAAAATTGATATACAAGGGCATCGTGGTTGCCGCGGATTATTACCAGAAAATAGTTTGCAAGCCTTTGCAAAGGCTATTGATTTGGGCGTAGACACATTAGAGTTAGATGTTGCAATTTCTAAAGATAAAGTTGTTGTGGTTACTCATGAACCTTATATGAACTCAGAAATTTGTCTAGATCCTAAAGGAAACGATATCCCGAAAGAAGATGCTGAGAAGTATAATTTATATGGAATGACGTTCGAAGAGATTAAACAATTTGATTGTGGTACAAAACCATATCCTAGATTTCCAAAACAACAAAAAATTAAAACTTACAAACCATCTTTAGATGAAGTTATAAAGGAGGCCAAAAGATTAAATCCTGCAATAAAATTTAACATTGAAATCAAATCGGAACCTGGATATTATGATGTTTTTACTCCAAAACCAAAAGAATTTGTAGCTTTAGTTTTAGAAGTAATAAGTGAAAACAACTCTTTTAATGAAACAAATTTGCAAAGCTTCGATTTACAAATTTTGGAAGAAATAAAAATCCAATCGCCTAAAATGATAGTTGCTCTTTTAGTTGAGGAAGATGAAATTATTTTGGAAAAACTTAATCAAATGAGTTATTTGCCAGAAATAATAAGTCCGTATTATAAATTACTAGATGAAGAAGTAGTAAGAAACCTGCATGCCGAAAACTATAAAGTTATTCCATGGACGTTAAATACCGTAGTGGATATGCGTAAAATGATAAGTTATAAAATAGATGGCATTATTACAGATTATCCTGATATACTCATCAAAACTCTAAACGAATAGTTTGTTCTCTTACTCGTAAATTAAATATTTAGCACGCGTTTTACCGAATGCTTCCAATCCATCAGCCCAAGTTGCTTTAATTTCAGAAGTATTCAAACCTGCTTCAATTTGCTGCTTTAATTTCACTGTTCCTGCTAGTTTTGTGAAAAATGAATTAAAGAAATTTGCTTTATTTTCAGTATTGTTATAAGCCTTTATCAACCAATTTAAGTTAAGAGCATTCAAGTTTTTAGTTTGCGTTAAATCTTCACCATTGCATAATTTATTTTCATATTTGGGATGTTTCGCTCCATGGTTAGGCTTTGGTTTAAATTGAAAAGTAAACGTTTCAGTATTTAAAAACGGGCTTCCAAAAATCTGAAATTGTGTTTCCGTTCCTCTCCCAGCGCTCACGTTTGTGCCTTCAAAGAAGCATAAACTTGGATAAAGGTTTATCGATTTATCGTTTGGTAAATTCGGACTCGGTTTTATAGGTAAACTATATTCTAAATTATGATGGTAGTTTTTTACAGGAATCACCTGTAATTCACATTGAATCCCGTTTTTTAACCACTTTTCACCATTAATCATTTTAGCATATTCACCAATCGTCATACCATGAACTGTTGGTATTGGGTGCATACCCACAAAGCTTTTATGCGCAGCTTCCAAAATAGGCCCATCAAAATAATGTCCGTTAGGGTTAGGTCTATCTAAAATTAAAACAGGAATATATTGTTCGGCGCAAGCTTCCATAACATAATGTAAACTCGAAATATAAGTGTAAAAACGAGCACCAACATCTTGAATATCGAAAACAACTAAATCTAAACCTTTCAATTGTTCTATAGATGGTTTTTTGTTTTTTCCGTAAAGGGAAACAATAGGTAAATTTGTTTTAATATCTAGGCCGTCTTTAATTACTTCTCCAGCATCTGCAGTGCCTCTAAAACCATGTTCGGGTGCAAAAACCGATTTAATATTAATGTTTAAAGCTAACAGAGAATCCACTAAATGAGTGTTGGTATTCCCCTCTTTAGTCTTAAAAATCACACTTGTTTGGTTGGCAACAATACCAATACGTTTTCCTTTAAGTATTGGTAAATAAAGTTCCGTTTGGTTGGCACCAACAACGATGCTTTTATCTTCCTTAACTTGTTTCTGAACATCATCATCTAAAACAGTTAAGTTTTCAGACTTAGATTTCGTGACATTCGCACAAGAAATCATTACTAAAACAAATAATAAAACAGTATTTTTGAAAACATTTAATCGCATAATAAATTTTGAATTACGAGTTTTTTTTAGCCAAACGCATTATTGGCAGTAAAGCGTATAAAAGTAGTGTATCGGCACCAATAATAAAAATTGGTATTGCCGCTATTGCTATCGGTATTGTGGTCATGATGATTGCCATTGCCACTGGTATTGGTTTGCAACAAAAAATTCGTGATAAAGTGGTGGCGTTCAATGGGCATGTTACTATTAGTAATTTCGATAGTAACAACTCACAAGAAAGTATCGTGCCAATCTCTAAAAACCAGGAGTTTTATCCCGAATTTAAAGATGTCGATGGAATAAAACACATACAAGCTGTAGCTACAAAATTCGGTATAATTAGAACCGAAACCGATTTTGAAGGTGCTGTTTTTAAAGGTGTGGGAGAGGATTTTGATTGGAGCTACTTTAAAGAATTTCTAGTAGAAGGCACGTTGCCGAGTTTTACAAAGAAATGGAGTGAAGAAGTTTTAATTTCACAGTATTTAGCCGATCGATTAGGGTTTAAAGTTGGCGAGAAATTCCAAATGGTTTTTGCAAAAGATGATACGGAAAAAGCACCGAACATTATCACATTCAATATAGTAGGTATTTATAATTCAGGTTTTCAAGAATTAGATCAACAATATTTAATAGGAAACATACGCCACATACAACGTATAAATAATTGGGAAGACGACCAAATAGGGAATTTCGAAGTTTTTATTTCCGATTATTCGGAACTTGATGAAAAAGGAATAGAGATTTATCAAAATACACCATCAACACTTAATACTATTACGGTGAGCAATAAGTACAGCTCGATTTTCGAATGGATAAAAATATTCGACAAAAATATTTACGGTATTATTGGTATTATGATTCTCGTTGCAGGTATCAACATGATAACCGCATTACTCGTTTTAATATTAGAACGCACACAAATGATTGGGATTTTAAAAGCCCTCGGTAGCAACAATTGGAGCATACGTAAACTGTTTTTATACAACGCATCCTACCTTATTTTACTTGGTTTGTTTTGGGGGAATTTACTTGGTTTAGGCTTGCTATTTGCACAGAAATATTTTAAACTATTCCCACTCGATCCCAGTGTGTATTACGTCTCCGAAGCTCCTGTTTACATAAGTTTAACCTATATTATAGCGCTCAATGTTGGTACGCTCGTGCTTTGTTTGCTCATGCTCTTAATACCATCATACATCATTACAAAAATATCACCAGTAAAAGCCATTCGGTTTCAGTAAAATATAAAAATTTGGGCGTTACCCGTTGGGTCGTGCTTTTCGTTACAAGTCCTCGCAATCCCGATTCCATCGGTATTACTGTGGGCTTTTCACTGCAATCACTAACGCATATTCCGCCAAGGTTCTAGTAAATTAATAGTTTTGGACTATTTACGAACTTCAGTATCATTCATTATTCTCAATATCACTAATATGATGTTCCAATGCTTTTACCGAAATTTGAATTTCAATAATTAAAAGAGATAGCGAAGCCATTAAGAAAATAAGAGCCAAACCAAAAACCCAAACGGCAATAGCATTTTGTTGAATATAAATTAAAAACATAGTAACCACGCAAAGTAAAAGGCTAGAGATGCCAAAAATTTGCATGCTTCGGGTTAGATATAAGCGTTTTTTAATATTTTCAATTTGAGCCATAAGTACACTATCTTTCTTTTTGCGATACTTATCATGTAGATCTCTAATAGTTGCCGCATAAGCTAAAAAGCGATTAGTATAGGCTAGCATAATTAATGAAATAGCCGAAAATAAAAGTGCCGGTGTAGTGAGCGTAAGTTGTTCCATAATTTGATTTTATATGAAGCTACAAAGTTATACCAATTAAATTAAAATTTAGAATTAATGGGGCTCTGTATTCATTATAAATTCAATCAATTTCGAATTTGATTTGGAAATTTTCAATCGGTATTCTATCTTTAAAAAATGCAAGAAGATTTTCTACACTATATCTGGAAATTCAAAAAATTTCAAACTCAAAACTTAAAAACAGAAACAGGCGAGACGGTTACCGTTAGTTCTGTGGGGCAACATAATTTTAATTCGGGACCAGATTTTTTCAATGCAAAACTTACAATAGGTGAGCAACTTTGGGCAGGTAATGTAGAAATTCATATAAAATCATCCGATTGGTATTTGCATAATCATGAACAAGATCCGGCTTACGATGGTGTTATTCTGCATGTAGTTTGGGAGCACGATACTGAGATTTTTAGAAAAGATAACACACCAATTCCAACACTTGTTTTACGAGATTATGTGGATTTTACACTTTTAAGTAATTACAAAAAGCTATTTGCCAATCAAAATACATGGATAAACTGCGAAAATAATTTTGCAATCACCGATGAGTTTGTTCTAACCAATTGGCTAGAACGCCTATATTTTGAGCGCTTAGAACGTAAAGCAGAAACTATTGATGCACTTTTGCAAGAATCTAAAAACGATTGGGAAGCAGTACTTTTTAAAATGCTTGCTAAAAACTTCGGATTGAAAGTAAATGGCGATGCGTTTTTGAGTTTGGCACAATCAATTGATTTTTCGGTAGTAAGAAAAACGCAATCTAATTTACAAAGTTTAGAAGCGTTGTTGTTCGGGCAAGCCAATTTATTGTCGGAATCTGTGGAAGACGCTTATTTTATTAGTCTATATAAAGAGCATGAGTTTCTAAAACAGAAGTTTCAACTAAAAGAAAATCAAGTATTGCCATTACAGTTTTTTAGATTACGGCCACCAAATTTCCCAACTATTCGATTATCACAATTGGCAAACTTGTATTATGAGCATCAAAATTTATTTTCAAAAGTCATTGAGTTAGATAAATTAGAGGATTTCTATAAACTATTCAATGTCTCAACTTCCGATTTTTGGAAAACACATTATACTTTTAAAAAAGTATCTAAAGCTTCAGTAAAAGTGATAACTAAATCATTCACAGATTTATTATTAATAAACACTATTCTTCCATTAAAATTCTGCTATGCCAAACAAAAAGGACAAGATGTTGATGTTTCAATTTTAAAAATGGCTTCAAAAATTAATTCAGAAAAAAATAGTATTGTTGATGCTTTTAATCAGCTTAAAAAGGTATCGAAATCTGCATTTCAGTCGCAATCACTTATTCAGCTAAAAACAGAATATTGCGATAAAAATAAATGTTTGCAATGTGCGGTTGGAAATTCACTTTTAACTAAATAATTGTTGTTTTTTTAAGGATTTTAATGTTTCAAAGGGCAATGTTATTAATATTAAGAAAGCGTTAAATATTTCAACCTATAAACTTTTAAACAAAAAAAGTAATCCTTAAATTGCAGACATGAACAATATCTATAAACCCTTATTGTTTTTTCAGAAGCATGGTTACTACGTATGCCAACGTATTGCCGATCGTTTTGGTATTCGTGCTAAAGTAGTACGTACATCATTTATGTACCTCACCTTTGTAACGGTTGGTTTTGGTTTTGCTCTGTATTTGTTTCTTGCTTTTTGGATGCGTATAAAAGATTTAATTTACACAAAACGCTCTTCGGTTTTCGACCTATAATATATGAATCCATTAATAAGAATTTTTAGAACTAAAATTTATACTGCCGTATTTTTGCTTGTTCTTATTCTGCTAGTTGGCGTTTTTGGCTACATGATGATTTCGGATTATACCGCCATCGATGCCCTATATATGACTGTTATTACTATTACAACAGTTGGTTTTGGGGAAGTGGTACCGTTAGACAATAATTCCAAAATATTCACCATTTTTTTAATTTTAACTAGTATTGTAATCGTTGGTTACGCCTTATCTACTATAACGGAGTATATTTTAAGTAAAGACCATATTGAAGAATTAAAACAGAAAAAGATGCAGAAGAAAATTGATAGCTTTAGTAACCATATTATTATTTGTGGTTATGGTCGAAATGGGAAACAAGCGGCCGTAAAATTAGCAGCTCACAACCGTTCTTTTGTAATTATAGAAAAGAACAAAGAAATGATTGAGCGGCTAGAGTTGGATAACGCACCTTATGTTATAGGGAATGCTAATGAAGATGAAACCCTTGTGTTGGCAGGTGTAGATCGAGCTAGTTGTTTTATATCGGCGTTACCTAATGATGCAGATAATTTATTTGTGGTGCTTTCGGCTAGGCAAATTAATCCAAAGATTAATATTATAAGTCGTGCATCGCAAGAGTCATCTTATAATAAATTAAAATTCGCAGGTGCTAATAATGTTATTTTACCAGATAAAATTGGTGGCGATCACATGGCCTCTTTGGTTGTTGTACCAGGTCTTATGGAGTTTATTGATAACCTATCTATTGTTGGTAAATCGGATATCAATATAGAAGAAGTAGCTGTAGAAAAACTACATAGTAATAATAAGGTTAAAACTATTCGTGATTTAGATTTACGCCGAAAAACGGGATGTACCGTAATTGGTTATAAAGATGAGAACGGAGAATATATAGTAAATCCAGAAGCAGAGCTTGAGTTAGCCGAAAATTCGAAAATTATAGTTTTAGGACGTCCAGAACAAATTGAAGCTTTAAATTCTGCGTATAATATAGAGCAGTAACAATGCGATTTTAGTGGTGTTTTTTTTTAAAATGCCGTTTTTTTTTAGCATCTTGCTGCCTTTTAGTATCATTTTGTAATGAAATGATCTGTTTTTTTAGAAAAAAATTAATTAATCAATATAATATCTTATGAAGAAATACCTTCTTTCAATATTTACTTTAGTAGTCCCCTTTTTATCATTTGCACAAGAGATGTCAATGGATGAAGCTATAGAGGCTAAATTTAAACCTTTCGCTTCTGCAGTTAGTCACGTGGTTTTTTATCCTGTTACTATAGCTGGTAAAGACATGCCAATTGTAATTATTGTGCTTTTATTAGGGGCTTTATTTTTTACTTTATCTTTTAAGTTTGCTAATATAAGATTACTAGGAGTTGCTATTCGTGCTACCAACGGAAAATACGATCATATAGATCACCATAGTGTAGAAGAGGCCGCAGGAGATCCTACTCCAGGAGGAGATGTTTTTGAAAGCCCTCAGGCAGAAGGTGTGGTTGGAGAAGTAACCCATTTTCAAGCCTTAACCGCGGCATTATCTGCTACGGTAGGTTTAGGTAATATTGCTGGTGTTGCTGTAGCTATTGCTATCGGTGGACCTGGAGCAACTTTCTGGATGATTTTAGCTGGTTTCTTAGGAATGTCTACAAAGTTAGTCGAGGCTACTTTAGGTGTGAAATACAGAGAAGTTGGTGAAGATGGAAAGATTTATGGAGGTCCAATGTATTATTTAAGAAAAGGACTAAAAGAAAAAAACCTTGGAGGTTTAGGTAAAGTATTAGCCTTTATATTTGCTGTTTTTGTTGTAGGAGGCTCTTTTGGTGGTGGAAATATGTTTCAAGCCAATCAAGCTGCTGCACAATTTAAATTGTTGTTTGATTTAGATTCAGGTTTTGTTTTTGGTGTTATAATGGCTGTTTTAGTAGCTATTGTTATTATTGGAGGTATTAAAAGAATAGGGCAAGTTACAGAAAAGATAGTTCCATTTATGGGAATTATGTACGTTGGTGCTGCTCTAATAATTATAGTTATGAATATAACGGCCGTACCAGAAGCTGTAAGTCAGGTTTGGGCAGGTGTATTTGAAAATAACTCACTGTTAGGTGGTTTTGTTGGTGTAATGATTGTTGGGTTTCAAAGAGCAGCTTTCTCAAACGAAGCTGGTGTTGGATCTGCTTCTATTGCCCATGCAGCTGTAAAAACTAGATTCCCTGCAAGTGAAGGTATTGTGGCGTCTATAGGGCCCTTTGTTGATACTGTAATAATTTGTACAATGACGGCTTTAGTTATTGTTATTACAAATATAAAAAGTAACTTGTTTGAATATGCGAATCTAGATGCGGGTAATAATGTTATTATGAATGGTACTGGAGAGCATTTAGGAGGTGTAGATTTAACATCTGTTGCTTTTGATTCGGCAATTCCTAATTTCTCTATATTACTAACGGTAGCAGTTATATTATTTGCTTTTTCAACCATGTTGTCTTGGTCTTATTATGGAATACAAGGCTGGAAATATTTATTTGGAAAAGGTAGAGTTGCAGATATAACATATAAAATATTGTTTTTATTTTTTGTGGTAATAGGTGCTTCTTCAAGTCTTAATTCAGTTGTTGAATTTTCAGATGCCATGATTTTTGCAATGGTTTTCCCTAATATTATTGGGCTTCTTTTATTGATGCCTAAAGTTAGAGACGAACTAGATAGATATCTAGTAGCAATAGGTCATAAAAAGAAAAAATAAATAGTTATAAATGAATTTATTTAAATCCCACGTCACGTTTTCTAAAGAGCAGCGACGTGGGATTTTTTTATTATTAACCATTATTATTCTACTGCAGTGTGTTTACTTTTTTGTATTGCCGAAAGTCTTAGAAAATTCATCAGAAGATGTTCAAATTAATAATGAAGCATTAACGAAGTTTACAAAAGAAATCGATTCGCTTAAATTAATAGAATTAAAAGCTCGGAAACCAAAAGTGTTCCCTTTCAATCCCAATTTTATTACGGATTACAAAGGTGCCTCATTAGGTATGAGTAATGAAGAAATTGATAGACTTCTCAGTTTTAGAAAACAAGATCAATGGATAAATTCAATCAAACAATTTCAGGAAGTTACTAAAGTATCCGATTCATTGTTAAACAGTATTTCTCCATATTTTAAATTTCCAGAATGGGTTACAAACCCAAAAGCATCTAAAACATCCTTTAAGAATTCTTATAAAACAAAACCGAAAACTTTTGCGCAAAAGCAAGATTTAAACACGGCTACGGTTCAACAACTTCAAAAAGTAAATGGTATTGGCGAAGCATATTCAAACCGTATTATAAAACTCCGAAACAAATTTAAAGGAGGTTTTATAGCAGATGTACAATTGCTAGATGTTTATGGTTTAACACCAGAAGTTATCGAGAAAATAAAACTCGATTTTACCGTAAAAACACCTCGTAGCATTCAGAAAATAAATTTAAACACTGCAACCGTAGATCAATTGGTTACTATTCAGCATATCGATTACGATTTGGCACACCATATTGTTGAGCAACGCCAATTGCACGAGGGTTTTAAATCCTTTACCGAATTACTTAAAGTAAAAGACTTTCCGGTAAATAAAATCGAGATAATTGAATTATATTTGCGAATTGACAAATCAAACTAATGAATAGCATGTACTTCACAGAAGAACACCAACTTTTTAGAACAAGTCTTCAAGATTTTTTACAAAAAGAAGTTGTACCACATATTGAAAAATGGGAAAAAGCTGGTGAAATAGACCGTTTTATTTGGAGAAAATTTGGAGATATGGGATTCTTTGGAATTAAATATCCTGAAGCCTATGGCGGTCTCGATTTAGATTTATTCTATACTGTAATTCTGCTAGAAGAACTGCAAAAAATTAATTCTGGTGGTTTTGCAGCAGCTATTTGGGCGCACGCATATTTAGCGATGACGCATTTAAATGCAGAAGGGGATGAGGCTATAAAACAAAAGTATTTAGTGCCAAGCATTGCAGGTGAAAAAGTGGGATGCCTTTGTATTAGTGAACCTTTCGGTGGAAGCGATGTGGCAGGTATGCGTACAACGGCCGTTAAAAAAGGAGATTCGTATATAATAAACGGTTCAAAAACCTTTATTACCAATGGTGTTTATAGCGATTATTTAGTGGTAGCAGCAAAAACGAATCCCGAATTAGGAAATAAAGGAATAAGTATTTTTGTAATCGATCGAGAAACTGCTGGCGTATCGGCAACAAAACTCGATAAATTAGGATGGAAAGCCTCCGATACAGGGGAGATAGCCTTCGATAATGTAGAAATACCAGCAAGCCAACTCATGGGTAAGGAAAATAGTGGTTTTGCATACATTATGCAGCATTTTGCTTCAGAGCGTTTAATTATGGGGATAAATGCCCATGCGCGTGCAGAATTCGCTTTAGAATATGCTTTAAAATACATGAGCGAGCGCCAAGCTTTCGGTAGAACTATCGATAAATTTCAAGCTTTACGACACAGTATAGCCGATTTATACACCGATATGGAAATATGTAAAACCTTTAATTACGCCATAGCTTACCGATTAGATAAAGGTGAATATGTGGTAAAAGAAGCTACAATGTCTAAACTGAGGTCGACAAAAATGGCCGATGAGGTTATCTATCAATGTCTACAATTTCTTGGCGGCTACGGCTATATGGAAGATTACCCAATGGCAAGACTTATGCGAGACAGCCGACTAGGTACAATTGGTGGAGGAACTTCCGAAATATTGCGAGAAATTCTAGCCAAAATAATAATTGATAAAAAAGAATACAAGCCAGCAACTTAAAACGCTATCTAGTATTAGGGCAAATTGCGCTAATAAAAAGCAGTTCTTTATTTCATAAAAAGAAAGCTTAAAAGAAAGTTTGGTCTTTGTCTTTAAATAAGGAGATAGGCGCAACCACGCTTTCCGCTATATCTTTTTTGTACAGAATTTGTTTAATATTTTATTAAAATAAGGCCTTTTCGAAAGGTCTATTATTTAAAATCAAGAGTTGGGAAGTACAAAAAAGGATGCCGCATCAATCGTTTTTGCTGTCAATCGTGCTAATTATAGTAATTAAAATAAGTCGCAGTTAATCCTTAAAAAACAATTCAAAAAAAAATATTTTAATTTTTAATTATTATTTAGAAATTATTATATATTTGCACCCTGAAAATTCTAAAAGAGAGGAGGTTAAGACACTATGTTAATAATACCAATTAAAGAAGGAGAAAATATAGATAGAGCGTTAAAGCGTTACAAACGTAAGTTTGTGAAAACAACGGTAAAAAACCAGTTGCAGTCACGCAAACAATTTAACAAACCTTCTGTTGTACGTAGAACTCAGGTTCAAAAAGCACAATATATCCAAGGATTAAGAGATGCAGAGGAAGTATAATTTTTCTGTCGTTTATAAAATAAAAGTTCCGCAATTCGCGGAACTTTTTTTGTTTATAACCGTTTAAGTTTATCTGTTATAGGATAAAACTAATATTCAATAAATAAGTTATTGTATTTAATACTTGAGCAAAAATCTGTGAGCTTTCTTCATACTTCTCAGGGAAACAATTAAAAAACATTGTATATTTAGAAATCAATTCAAATCCCCATAAATGCCCTTTCAATCATTTATCGATTATCTGCTTCTCGAAAAAAACTATTCGGCACTAACCGTAAATGCTTATAATTCAGATTTAAAAGCCTTTTCAAAATTTATAAAAGTAGAGTTTGATGATGAATCTGTTAACAATGTAAACTATGCGCAAATTCGGAACTGGATTGTTTCGCTAGTAGAAAGCGGTATTTCAAATCGAAGCATAAACCGTAAAATTTCATCATTAAATACTTATTATAAGTTTCTATTAAAAGTTGGTGATATTAAATTAAATCCGCTAGCAAAACATCGCGCTTTAAAAACAAGTAAAAAAATACAAGTCCCATTTTCGGAAACCGAAGTCGCAAATGTATTAAGCGATTTAAATTTTGGTGACGATTTTGAAAGCTTACGTAACAAGCTTATTATAGAGTTGTTTTATTCCACAGGTATACGAAGAATAGAATTGGTAGAGTTAGAGTTATCTCGTTTTGATATTGGTAATAAATCATTAAAGGTCCTGGGTAAACGAAATAAGGAGCGTATAATCCCTTTATTGCCGTCCGTAATAGAAACCTGTAAAAGCTATTTAAAGGCGAGAAATAAATTGGAGTATATTGTAGATTCCAACAAGTTGTTTTTAACCCAAAAAGGTGTTAAAATATATGAAACACTTGTTTACAGAATAATTAATGAGTATTTTAGTTTAGCATCTTCAAAGGTTAAAAAGAGCCCGCATATACTAAGGCATTCTTTTGCAACACATTTGTTAAACCAAGGTGCAGACTTAAATGCTGTTAAAGAGCTTCTTGGTCATTCAAGTTTAGCAGCAACACAGGTTTATACTCATAATAGTATAGCCGAGTTAAAAAAGGTGCATGTTAATGCGCACCCTAGAAGTAAAAAATAAGATAGACTAAGCTGAAATTTTAATTTCAACTTAAGTAATTGTTTAACCAAAAAAACACAAGTATGAAAGTAAACACCCAATCCGTAAATTTTAATGCAGATCAAAAGTTGATAGACTTTATTCAAAAACGAATGGATAAGTTAGATTTGTTTTATGACAAGGTAATTAAATCGGATGTTTTTTTAAAGTTAGAAAACACCAGCGATAAAGAAAATAAAGTATTTGAAGCACGAGTAAGTGTGCCAGGGGATAGTATTGTTGTAAAAAAGCAATGTAAAAGTTTTGAGGAAGGGGCAGATATGGCAATTTCATCTTTAGAACGCCAGTTAAAAAAGCGAAAAGAAAAATTAAGAGCACATTTATAATATTTAGTATATTTTTATATAATGAAGTTGATTTAGAGATTTTTTCATAAAAATGAATGGTTTACCTTGCTATCACTAGAGTAAGTAAGCCAAAGCAGAAGATGATATGTGCGAAACCAAGACGTTTTTTAGTGATATTTGAAAATAGTTTGAAATTCTATGTAAAATTTATTAAAAAAATGTTTTGAATATTTAAATAAATCTATACATTTGCAGTCCGTTAGAAATAGCGGACTTTTTTTATGCTTAAAAAAAGAAAAAAGCCGATGTAGCTCAGCTGGCTAGAGCAGCTGATTTGTAATCAGCAGGTCGTGGGTTCGAGTCCCTCCATCGGCTCTTTTAAAATTTGAGTTCTAATTGTTTAGAAATAAGAGTTTTAAATTGAAATATTGAATTTTTGGGGAGATACTCAAGCGGCCAACGAGGGCAGACTGTAAATCTGCTGACTACGTCTTCGCAGGTTCGAATCCTGCTCTCCCCACAATTTTATAGATTAAGCGATTAATCTAAGAAGTTTATTGAAATGTTGATAATACCTTTTAAAGATTTTTGAATCTAAGAAAAAGAGCTCTACTTTTGTAGAATTCTAAATTTTAAGATTTAAAGTTTTTAATTAAATGCGAGAGTAGCTCAGTTGGTAGAGCGTCAGCCTTCCAAGCTGAATGTCGCCAGTTCGAACCTGGTCTCTCGCTCAAAAATTTACGAGTTATAATTTATAGTTTTCGAATTGTAAATTTAAAATCGGCAATCGTAAATGAAAGGCCGGTGTAGCTCAGGGGTAGAGCGTTTCCTTGGTAAGGAAGAGGTCACGAGTTCAATTCTCGTCATTGGCTCAAAGAAAGAATTAGAATACATTAATATTATTATATAACAAAGATTTAAATCATTTTAAAAACATGGCAAAGGCAACTTTTGATCGTTCAAAACCACACTTAAACATTGGTACAATTGGACACGTAGATCACGGTAAAACAACTTTAACTGCTGCTATTACTAAAGTATTAGCTGATGCAGGTTTCTCAGAAGCAAGATCATTTGATCAAATTGATAACGCTCCAGAAGAAAAAGAAAGAGGTATAACAATTAATACTTCTCACGTAGAATATGCAACAGCAAATCGTCATTACGCTCACGTTGACTGTCCAGGTCACGCGGATTACGTAAAGAACATGGTAACTGGTGCAGCTCAAATGGATGGTGCTATTTTAGTAGTTGCGGCTACAGATGGTCCAATGCCACAAACTCGTGAGCATATCTTATTAGGACGTCAGGTAGGTATTCCTCGTATCGTTGTATTCATGAATAAAGTGGATATGGTTGATGATGAAGAATTAATCGAATTAGTAGACATGGAAGTTAGAGATTTATTATCTTTCTATGAATACGATGGAGATAATGGACCTGTAATTGCTGGTTCTGCTTTAGGTGCACTTAACGGTGAGAAAAAGTGGGTTGATACAGTATTAGAATTAATGGAAGCTTGTGATTCTTGGATCGAAGAGCCATTACGTGAGGTTGATAAACCTTTCTTAATGCCTATCGAAGATGTATTCTCTATTACTGGTCGTGGTACTGTTGCAACTGGTCGTATTGAAACTGGTATTGCAAACACTGGAGATCCTGTAGAAATTATTGGTATGGGTGCTGAGAAATTGACATCTACTATTACAGGTATCGAAATGTTCCGTCAAATATTAGATAGAGGTGAAGCTGGTGATAATGCTGGTATCTTATTAAGAGGTATTGAGAAATCTCAAATCTCTAGAGGTATGGTTATTGTTAAGCCGGGTTCTGTAACTCCACATGCTAAATTTAAAGCTGAGGTTTACATCCTTAAGAAAGAAGAAGGTGGACGTCATACTCCATTCCACAACAATTACCGTCCACAGTTTTACGTACGTACAACTGATGTAACTGGAAACATTGCGCTTCCTGATGGTGTTGAAATGGTTATGCCAGGAGACAACTTAACTATTACTGTTGAATTAATTCAAACAATTGCAATGACTGTAGGTTTACGTTTCGCAATTCGTGAAGGTGGTAGAACAGTTGGTGCTGGTCAAGTAACTGAAATTTTAGACTAATATAGTCTTAAGCATATAAAGAAGTTAAGGTATTCCAAATTGGAATACCTTGATTTCATTTACGGGCGTAGCTCAGTTGGTAGAGCACTGGTCTCCAAAACCAGGTGTCGGGAGTTCGAGTCTCTCCGCCCGTGCAAAAAGAACAAGAGACTTTTAGTCTCAATTAAATTTACACAAAGCATCGTTTATCGATGTTGTAAAAAAAAGTAAAAATGGCTGGATTTGTAAATTATATAAAAGAATCATTTGGGGAACTTAAAAACAATGTAAGTTGGCCAACATGGGCAGAAGCTCAAAGTTTAACCATTTTGGTTGCTGTGTTTTCAATTATATTCTCTCTAGTAATTTGGGGAGTAGATACAGTATTTAGTAATGTTATTTCATTTTACTTTGATCTAATTAAATAAAAAAGAATTATGTCTGAAGTAAGTGAAAAAAAATGGTATGTTGTTCGTGCTGTAAGTGGTCAAGAAAACAAAATTAAGACATATATCGAGAATGAAATTGCTCGTTTAGGTCTTACTGATTATGTTGATCAAGTATTAGTTCCTACAGAACGCGTTATTCAAATCCGTAACGGAAAAAAAGTCCATAAAGAAAAAGTATTCTTCCCAGGATATATTATGGTACAAGCAAATTTAACAGGTGAAGTTCCTCATATTATACGTTCAGTGACTAATGTTATTGGGTTTTTAGGTGAAACTAAAGGAGGCGATCCTGTACCTTTAAGACAATCTGAAGTAAATAGAATGTTAGGTAAGGTGGATGAGTTGGCTGTTGAAGAAAGTGCTATGGTAGCAATTCCATATACAAGAGGTGAAACTGTTAAAGTAATTGACGGACCTTTTAATGGATTTGATGGTACAATCGAAAACATAAATGAAGAAAAGCGTAAGCTAGAAGTAATGGTGAAAATTTTTGGAAGAAAAACACCATTAGAATTAAGCTATATGCAAGTAGAAAAAGTATAATAGTGTTACATTAAGATAGATATAATTTTTCGCTTCCAAATGAGAAATTACATCGAATTAAATTATTAAAAATGGCAAAAGAATTAAGTAAAGTAGTTAAGTTACAAGTTCGGGGAGGTGCTGCGAATCCGTCGCCACCGGTTGGACCCGCTTTAGGAGCCGCTGGTGTTAACATCATGGAGTTCTGTAAGCAATTCAATGCTAGAACCCAAGATAAAGCTGGTAAAGTATTACCAGTTGTTATATCTGTTTTTAAAGACAAGTCGTTTGACTTTGTTATTAAAACTCCTCCAGCAGCAGTCCAGTTAATGGAAGCAGCAAAAGTGAAGAAGGGTTCTGGAGAGCCAAACCGTAAAAAAGTAGCTAAAGTATCTTGGGATCAGGTTAAAACTATCGCAGAAGATAAAATGGTAGATTTAAATGCATTTACTATCGAATCTGCAATGAAAATGATAGCTGGAACTGCAAGATCAATGGGAATAACTGTAACAGGGCAATTCCCTAATTAATCTATTAAAGACATTAGAAAATGGCAAGATTAACAAAAAAGCAAAAAGACGCTTTAGCGAAAATTGAAAAAGGGAAAGTATATTCTCTTACTGAAGCATCAGCATTAGTAAAAGATATTTCTAACATGAAATTTGATGCGTCAATTGACTTAGCTGTACGTTTGGGAGTAGATCCACGTAAAGCTAACCAGATGGTGAGAGGTGTTGTTTCACTTCCGCATGGTACTGGTAAAGATGTAAAAGTATTAGCATTAGTAACACCAGATAAAGAAGCCGAAGCTAAAGCAGCTGGAGCAGATTACGTAGGTTTAGATGAGTATCTTGATAAAATCAAGAGCGGTTGGACCGATGTTGATGTTATTATTACTATGCCAAGTGTTATGGGTAAGTTAGGTCCTTTAGGACGTGTATTAGGCCCACGTGGTTTAATGCCTAACCCAAAAACAGGTACAGTAACTATGGATGTAGCAAAAGCTGTAACAGAAGTAAAAGCTGGTAAAATTGACTTTAAAGTTGATAAAACTGGTATTGTACACGCTGCTATTGGAAAAGCATCTTTTAGTGCAGATAAAATTGCAGGTAATGCAAATGAATTATTAACAACTTTAATGAAACTAAAACCAACGGCTTCAAAAGGGATTTATGTAAAAAGCATCTTTATGTCTTCTACAATGAGCCCGAGTATTGCTGTTGATCCTAAAATTGGTTAATTAAGTTAAAACTTTTATTATGACAAGAGAAGAAAAATCACAAGTAATTGAGGAGTTAACTGCAGAATTAGCTAATAATGCAAATATCTATTTAGCTGATATTTCAGGATTAAATGCAGATACTACTTCAAATTTACGTCGTGCTTGTTTTAAAGCAAACGTAAAATTAGCAGTTGTAAAGAATACATTACTTGAAAAAGCAATGGAAGCATCAGAAAGAGATTTCGGAAACCTTCCATCTGTATTAAAAGGAAATACATCTGTGATGTATTCTGAAACAGGTAACGTACCAGCGAAACTTATTAAAACTTTCCGTAAAAAAGCTGAAAAACCTTTATTAAAAGGAGCTTTCATTGAGGAATCTGTTTATATCGGTGACGATCAATTAGATATGTTAGTTGATATTAAGTCTAAAGAAGAGTTATTAGGAGAGATTATAGGATTATTACAATCGCCTGCTAAGAACGTTATTTCAGCACTTAAATCAGGTGGCGGAACTATAGCTGGACTTATCAAAACACTTTCTGAGAGACCAGAATAGTATTAAATAGTACGCACTTTATTACATTATATTATTAAAATTTATTAAAACGATAGAAAAATGGCAGATTTAAAAGATTTCGCAGAACAATTAGTTAACCTTACTGTAAAAGAAGTAAATGAGTTAGCAACTATATTAAAAGATGAGTACGGTATCGAGCCTGCTGCTGCTGCTGCAGTTGCTGTTGCTGGTCCTGCTGCTGGTGGAGACGCTGAAGAAGCTCAAACTGAATTTGATGTTATTTTAAAAGCTGCAGGTAGCTCTAAGTTAGCTGTTGTGAAATTAGTTAAAGAATTAACTGGTTTAGGTTTAAAAGAAGCTAAAGGTTTAGTTGATGATGCACCAAGTGCAATCAAAGAAGCTGTAACTAAAGACGAAGCTGAAGCTTTAAAAGCTCAGTTAGAAGAAGCTGGAGCAGAGGTTGAGTTAAAATAAGCTTAACATCTCAAAAACATAAGGTTTAGGTCTGGAGCACGCGCTACCAGACCTAGACCATTTTGTGTATAAGAGTATTTATACCGAAAGTAATACAAAACAACTCAAATTTCTTGACTTGTTTTTTGCAGTTTAATTAGTGTTTTAAAGCACTATCACTATTTTTTTAATCATAATTCCGTCTATTGATGTTGTCAACACAAGCTGAAAGATTAAATTTCTCGTCTATTGTAAATAAGACAGATTACCCCGACTTTTTGGATATTCAGATAAAATCTTTTCAAGATTTTTTCCAATTAGAAACTAAATCTGAAGAAAGAGGTGATGAAGGTTTATATAATACCTTCATGGAAAATTTTCCAATTACCGATTCTCGTAATCAATTCGTATTAGAATTTTTAGATTACTTCGTCGATCCACCAAGATATGCTATTGAAGAGTGTATTGAGCGTGGCTTAACATATAGCGTTCCGCTTAAAGCAAGGTTAAAGTTATATTGTACCGATCCTGAACATGAAGATTTCGAAACCATTGTTCAAGATGTGTACTTAGGTACTATTCCTTACATGACACCTTCTGGTACATTTTGTATCAACGGTGCTGAGCGTGTTGTTGTATCACAATTACACCGTTCACCTGGTGTATTCTTCGGTCAATCTTTCCATGCGAATGGAACAAAATTATATTCAGCAAGGGTTATACCATTTAAAGGATCTTGGATTGAGTTTGCTACAGACATCAATCAAGTGATGTATGCATACATTGATAGAAAGAAAAAATTACCTGTTACAACGCTTTTCCGTGCAATCGGTTTTGAGCGTGATAAAGATATTTTAGAGATTTTCGATTTAGCTGAAGAAGTTAAAGTATCGAAATCTGGTTTAAAAAAGTACTTAGGAAGAAAATTAGCAGCCCGTGTATTAAATACCTGGCATGAGGATTTTGTAGATGAAGATACTGGAGAAGTAGTTTCAATTGAGCGTAATGAAATTGTGCTTGATCGTGATACTATTTTAGATAAAGACAACATAGAAGAAATTCTTGAAGTTGATGTTAAAACTGTTCTTTTGCATAAAGAAAGTAATGAACAAGGCGATTACGCTATTATTCATAACACACTTCAAAAAGATCCAACAAACTCTGAAAAAGAGGCTGTTGAACATATATATAGACAATTACGTAATGCTGAGCCGCCAGATGAGGAAACAGCGCGTGGAATAATTGATAAATTATTCTTCTCAGACCAACGTTACTCTTTAGGAGAAGTTGGGCGTTACAGAATGAACAAAAAATTACAGTTGGATATTGGTATGGATAAGCAAGTGCTTACCAAAGAAGATATCATAACTATTATAAAATACTTAATCGAGCTTATTAACTCAAAAGCTGAGATTGATGATATTGATCACTTATCTAACCGTCGTGTTCGTACAGTTGGTGAGCAATTATCTTCTCAATTTGGTGTTGGTTTAGCACGTATGGCTCGTACTATTCGTGAACGTATGAACGTTCGTGATAACGAGGTATTTACTCCTATTGATTTAATTAATGCTAAGACTTTATCGTCTGTTATTAATTCTTTCTTTGGAACAAACCAGTTATCTCAATTTATGGATCAAACCAATCCATTAGCTGAGATTACGCATAAGCGTCGTTTATCGGCTCTTGGACCAGGTGGTCTTTCGAGAGAGAGAGCAGGGTTCGAGGTTCGTGATGTTCACTATACACACTACGGTCGTTTATGTCCAATTGAAACTCCTGAGGGACCAAATATTGGTCTTATTTCTTCACTTTCAGTATTTGCTAAAGTGAACTCAATGGGATTCATTGAAACACCATATAGAAAAGTAACTGATGGTGTTGTTGATATTGTTAACGAACCAACTTATTTAAGTGCAGAAGAAGAAGAAGAAAAATTAATCGCTCAAGCAACTGTTAAGGTTGATGAAAACGGTAAAATTTTACATGATAAGGTAATTGCACGTATGGAAGGTGACTTCCCAGTAATCGAGCCTACAAAGTTAGATTATACGGATGTTGCACCAAATCAAATTTCGTCTATCTCGGCGTCGTTAATTCCGTTCTTAGAACATGATGATGCGAATAGAGCCTTGATGGGATCTAACATGATGCGTCAAGCAGTGCCTTTATTAAGAGTAGATGCACCAATTGTTGGAACAGGATTAGAGCGTCAAGTAGCTTCAGATTCTCGTGTTTTAATTAACGCAGAAGGAAGAGGTGAGGTACTTTATGTTGATGCAAACGAAATTAAAATTAGATACGATCGTACTGAAGATGAAGCTAAAGTAAGTTTTGATAGCGATATTAAAACTTATAAATTAGTTAAATTCCGTAAAACAAATCAAGGAACTTCTATCAACCTTACACCAATTGTTGTAAAAGGTGATATAGTTTCTAAAGGTCAGGTTCTATGTGAAGGTTATGCAACTCAAAAAGGTGAATTAGCACTTGGTAGAAATATGAAAGTAGCCTTTATGCCTTGGAAAGGATATAACTTTGAGGATGCAATTGTAATTTCAGAAAAAGTAGTTCGTGAAGATATTTTCACATCTATACATATCGATGAGTATTCTTTAGATGTTAGAGATACAAAATTAGGTAACGAAGAGTTAACTAATGATATACCTAATGTTTCTGAAGAAGCTACTAAGGATTTAGATGAAAATGGAATGATCCGTATTGGTGCAGAGGTTAAGCCTGGCGATATCTTAATTGGTAAAATTACACCAAAAGGAGAATCAGATCCAACACCGGAAGAAAAATTATTACGTGCTATCTTTGGTGATAAAGCAGGTGATGTAAAAGATGCGTCGTTAAAAGCGTCTCCTTCATTGCATGGTGTTGTTATTGAGAAGAAGTTGTTCGCAAGAGCAGTAAAAGATAAGCGTAAAAGAGCTCAAGATAAAGATGATATCTTAGCTTTAGAAGCGCAATATGATAGAAAGTTTGATGATTTAAAAGATGTTTTAATCGAAAAGCTTTTTAATATCGTAAATGGAAAAACTGCACAAGGTATTTTTAATGATTTAGGTGAAGAAGTATTACCAAAAGGTAAAAAATTCACACTTAAAATGTTAAATGCTGTTGATGATTATGCGCATTTAGTGTCTGGAAAATGGACTACAGATGAGCACACAAATACTTTAGTTGCCGATTTAATTCACAACTATAAAATTAAAGAAAACGATTTACAAGGATCGTTACGTCGTGAGAAGTTTACTATTTCTGTAGGTGATGAGTTACCAGCAGGTATTATAAAACTAGCTAAAGTTTACATCGCTAAAAAACGTAAACTTAAAGTAGGTGATAAAATGGCAGGACGTCACGGTAATAAAGGTATTGTAGCGCGTATCGTTCGTCAAGAAGATATGCCATTCTTAGAAGATGGAACGCCTGTTGATATTGTATTAAATCCACTTGGTGTACCGTCTCGTATGAATATTGGTCAAATTTATGAAACAGTTCTTGGATGGGCTGGTCAAAAATTAGGTCGTACTTATGCAACGCCAATCTTTGATGGTGCTACTATAGAACAAATTAACGGATTTACAGATGAAGCTGGAATTCCAAGATACGGACATACTTATTTATACGATGGTGGAACAGGTAAGCGTTTCGATCAACCAGCAACTGTTGGTGTGATTTACATGCTTAAACTTGGACACATGGTTGATGATAAGATGCACGCACGTTCTATTGGACCTTACTCATTAATTACACAACAACCATTAGGTGGTAAAGCACAATTTGGTGGTCAACGTTTTGGTGAGATGGAAGTTTGGGCACTTGAGGCTTATGGAGCATCAAGTACTTTACGAGAAATTTTAACTGTAAAATCTGATGATGTAATTGGTAGAGCCAAAACTTACGAAGCTATCGTAAAAGGTGAGCCAATGCCAGATCCAGGATTACCAGAATCATTCAATGTACTTATGCATGAATTGAAAGGTTTAGCATTGGATATCAGATTAGAAGAGTAAAAAAATAGTTGGCAGTAAGCAGTCAACATTAAACAGTCTATTTTATTAGACTGAATATTGTTGACTGAGAACTGAAACTGAAGACTTAAAAAACATGGCAAGAAAACAAGATAAGAATACAGTAAAGAGGTTTAATAAAATCTCAATTGGTTTAGCATCACCAGAATCTATTCTAGCAGAATCGAGAGGTGAAGTTTTAAAACCAGAAACTATCAATTATCGTACGCACAAACCAGAAAGAGATGGTTTGTTCTGTGAGCGTATCTTCGGTCCTGTAAAGGATTATGAGTGTGCTTGTGGTAAATATAAAAGAATACGTTACAAAGGAATCGTTTGTGATCGTTGTGGTGTAGAAGTAACAGAAAAGAAAGTACGTCGTGATAGAGTAGGGCACATCAACTTAGTTGTTCCTGTAGCTCATATCTGGTATTTCCGTTCTTTACCAAACAAAATAGGTTATTTATTAGGCTTACCATCTAAGAAATTAGATATGATTATTTACTACGAACGTTATGTAGTAATACAGCCAGGTAACGCTAAGAATGAAGAAGGTGAACCATTACAAAAAATGGATTTCCTTACGGAAGAAGAATACTTAAATATTCTTGAAGCCCTTCCACAAGATAATCAGTACTTGGATGATGAAGACCCTAACAAGTTTTTAGCTAAAATGGGTGCTGAGTGTTTAATAGATTTATTAGCACGTATCGATTTAAAAGAATTATCTTATGAATTACGTCATAAAGCAAATACTGAAACGTCTAAACAACGTAAAACAGAAGCTTTAAAACGTTTGCAAGTTGTAGGTGCTTTACGTGATTCTAATGAAAATAGAGAAAACCGTCCAGAATGGATGATCTTGAAAGTTGTGCCAATTATTCCGCCAGAATTAAGACCATTAGTGCCTTTAGATGGTGGCCGTTTTGCAACTTCAGATTTAAATGATTTATACCGTCGTGTTATTATTAGAAACAACCGTCTTAAAAGATTAGTTGAAATAAAAGCACCAGAAGTTATTTTACGTAATGAAAAACGTATGCTACAAGAATCTGTAGATTCATTGTTAGATAACACACGTAAATCGTCTGCTGTAAAAACAGATTCTAATCGTCCATTAAAATCATTATCCGATTCATTAAAAGGTAAGCAAGGACGTTTCCGTCAAAACTTACTTGGTAAACGTGTTGATTATTCTGCACGTTCGGTAATTGTTGTTGGACCAGAATTAAAATTACATCAATGTGGATTGCCAAAAAATATGGCAGCAGAACTTTATAAACCTTTTGTAATTAGAAAACTAATTGAAAGAGGAATTGTAAAAACTGTAAAATCTGCAAAGAAAATTATAGATAAAAGAGAGCCAGTGGTTTGGGATATTTTGGAAAATGTTCTTAAAGGGCATCCAGTATTACTTAACCGTGCGCCTACATTACACCGTTTGGGGATTCAAGCGTTTCAACCTACGTTAATCGAAGGTAAAGCAATTCAATTACACCCATTAGCATGTGCAGCATTTAATGCCGATTTTGATGGAGATCAAATGGCGGTGCATTTACCACTTGGGCCAGAAGCTATTTTGGAATGTCAGTTATTAATGTTGGCATCACACAATATCTTAAACCCAGCGAATGGTGCTCCAGTAACAGTACCTTCTCAGGATATGGTACTTGGTCTTTATTATATGACCAAGCTACGTACTTCTACTCCAGAAGTTAAAATTCAAGGTGAAGGGTTAACATTTTATTCTCCAGAAGAAGTAGAAATTGCTTTCAATGAAGGTAAAGTAGACTTAAATGCTGGTATCAAGGTTAGAACTATCGACATTAATGAAGATGGTAAACTTGATAAAATGATTATTGAAACTACTGTAGGTCGTGTATTATTTAATCAACACGTACCGCAAGCAGCAGGATATATTAATCAAGTATTAACCAAAAAGTCTCTTAGAGATATTATTGGTGATATTTTAAAAGCAACTTCAGTTCCTGAATGTGCTGATTTCTTAGATAGTATTAGAACGTTAGGATTTAAGTTTGCATTCCAAGGTGGATTATCATTTAGTTTAGGTGATATTATTATTCCACCAGAGAAACAAGGAATGATTGATAAGGCTAATGGTTTAGTTGAAGGTATTACAGGTAACTATAATATGGGGCTTATTACCAACAACGAACGTTATAACCAAGTTATTGATATTTGGACTTCAACGAATGCTGAATTGACTGAATTGTCAATGAAACGTATTAGAGAAGATCAACAAGGATTTAACTCGGTGTTTATGATGCTTGATTCTGGTGCAAGGGGTTCTAAAGAACAAATTCGTCAGCTTACAGGTATGCGTGGATTAATGGCAAAACCAAAAAAATCTAACGCAGGTGGTGGTGAAATTATTGAAAATCCAATTCTTTCTAACTTTAAAGAAGGACTATCAATTTTAGAATACTTTATCTCTACTCACGGTGCTCGTAAAGGTCTTGCGGATACTGCCCTTAAAACGGCAGATGCAGGTTACTTAACACGTCGTTTAGTAGATGTATCACAAGATGTTATTGTTAACACAGAAGATTGTGGAACATTACGTGGTGTTGAAGTTGAAGCATTGAAGAAAAATGATGAAGTTGTTGAAACTTTAGAAGAGAGAATCGTTGGTCGTGTATCATTAAATGATGTATATAACCCATTAAATGATGAGTTGTTAGTTTCAGCTGGTGAGTTAATAGGAGATGATATAGCAAAATCCATTCAAAGATCTCCAATTGAATCTGTGGAAGTTCGTTCTGCATTAAGTTGTGAGGCTTTAAAAGGTATATGTGCTAAATGTTACGGTCGTAATTTAGCTACCGGTAAAATGGTACAACGAGGTGAAGCTGTTGGTGTAGTTGCTGCCCAATCTATTGGTGAACCAGGAACACAGTTAACGCTTCGTACATTCCACGTGGGTGGTATTGCTGGTAATATTTCAGAAGAAAACAAATTAGTTGTTAAGTTTGATGGTATTGCTGAAATTGAAGATTTAAAAACAGTTAAAGGTAAGGATAACGAAGGTAAAGATATCGATATTGTAATCTCTCGTACATCTGAACTTAAACTTATTGATAAGAAAACGGGTATTGTATTAAGTACAAACAACATTCCTTACGGTTCTACTATTTTGGTTAAAAATGGTGATAAATTAGTTAAGGGAGATGAAGTTTGTTCTTGGGATCCATATAACGGTGTTATTGTTTCAGAATTTGCTGGTAAAGTGAAATATGAAAACATCGAACAAGGTATTACTTACCAAGTAGAGATAGATGAGCAAACAGGTTTCCAAGAGAAAGTAATTTCTGAATCTAGAAACAAAAAGCTTATTCCAACGCTTCATATTGAAGATTCAAATGGTGAAACAATGCGTTCTTACAACTTACCAGTTGGCGCTCACCTTATGATTGACGATGGAGAGAAAATTATTGTTGGTAAAGTCTTAGTGAAAATACCTCGTAAATCTGCGAAAGCGGGTGATATTACAGGAGGTTTACCTCGTGTAACTGAGTTGTTCGAAGCTCGTAACCCATCTAACCCAGCAGTTGTTAGTGCAATTGATGGTGTGGTTTCTTTCGGAAAAATCAAACGTGGTAACCGTGAGATTATTATAGAGTCTAAAACTGGTGATATTAGAAAGTACTTAGTTAAATTATCTAATCAAATTCTTGTACAAGAGAATGATTATGTAAAAGCAGGTATGCCTTTATCAGATGGTTCTATTACACCAAACGATATTTTGAATATCAAAGGCCCATCGGCAGTTCAACAATACTTAGTGAACGAAGTACAGGAAGTATATCGTTTACAAGGTGTGAAAATTAACGATAAGCACTTTGAGGTTGTTGTACGTCAAATGATGCGTAAAGTTAGAATTATCGATTCTGGTGATACTGTTTTCTTAGAAGATCAATTAGCTCATAAATCTGATTTCATCTTAGAAAATGATAATATTTTCGGAATGAAAGTAGTTGAAGACGCTGGAGATTCTGTAAACTTGAAAGCAGGTCAGACTGTTTCACCTCGTGAATTAAGAGATGAGAATTCTATATTACGTCGTGAAGATAAAGTGCTTGTTTCTGCAAGGGATGCACAGCCAGCAACAGCTACACCAATACTACAAGGTATTACAAGAGCATCACTTCAGACTAAATCGTTTATCTCTGCAGCTTCTTTCCAAGAAACAACTAAAGTACTTAACGAAGCAGCAGTAGCTGGTAAGATAGATTCTTTAGAAGGCTTGAAAGAAAATGTAATTGTTGGTCATAGAATTCCAGCAGGTACAGGTCTGAGAAGTTACACGGACATTATCGTTGGCTCTAAAGAAGAGTTTGATGAAATGATGCAAGTAAAACAAGAATTAAATTATAATTAAATAAGACTCGGGCTTTACCAACATTAGTGAAGTAAAGCCTGATAGTCGTATTTATCTTGATACTGTTTCAAGAACCCAACGCAGGTTGGGCTTTATTAAAAACAATAGAAAGTCCTGCTAAATTTTAGTAGGACTTTTTTTATTTGAATAACGATTTATTAATATAGGTTTCCTATTTTGTGGAAGTAAAAAATAAAATTTGTAATGGCAAACGAAAAAGAAAATCCTAAACAAGGACAAATAAATATAGAGTTAGATGAAAAAGTAGCAGAAGGGACTTATTCTAATCTAGCAATTATAAATCATTCGGTTTCCGAATTTGTAGTAGATTTTGTGAATATCATGCCTGGTGTTCCTAAAAGTAAAGTAAAATCTCGTATTATTTTAACACCCCAGCATGCCAAACGTTTGTTAAAAGCGTTAAGTGAAAATGTAACACGTTTTGAGAGTGCACACGGTGAAATTAAAGATTACGAGCAACCACCAATACCGTTAAATTTTGGTCCAACTGGACAAGCTTAAAACAATAAAAATCCCTTTAATAATTTATTAAAGGGATTTTTTTACTTATATGTTTTATTTATTAAATGGATAAAATTAACTCGCCTTCTTTTTAACTCTGTAACTATATTGCAAAGCTCCAGAAGGACATTTTTTTATTTGATTAATAACATGAGTTGGCTCTGCGTTTTCTATATTAATCCACGGAATAACTTTGTTACTAAAAATTTCAGGAAGTGCTTTTACACATGTTCCAGATAAGGAACACACAAAAGGATCGTAGGTTATAGTAATATCGTTATTACTAAATTCTCTGGCTTTAATCTTCATAATAAATTATACGAACTTATTTTAATTTTGGTTTGGTTGAAATTATTTGATTATTTATACTCTGAAACAAAGTGAAATTTAATACTTGGATACTTCTGTTGTGTCATTTGTAACGAAAAGGAAGAATCGGCTAAAAACACTAATTGATTTTGCTTATCCTTTGCAAGAAAACGTTGTTTTACTCTCACAAACTCTTTGTATTCTTCATTTTTAGGATCTTCTGGCTCTATCCAACAAGCTTTAAAAACATTTAAGTTTTCATAAGTACATTTTGCACCATATTCATGCTCTAATCTGTATTGGATAACTTCATATTGAAGCGCACCAACAGTTCCAATTACTTTTCTACCATTAAGCTCTAAAGTGAATAATTGCGCAACACCTTCGTCCATTAATTGATCGATACCTTTAAAAAGTTGTTTCGATTTCAAAGGGTCGGCATTATTAATATACCTAAAATGTTCTGGAGAAAAACTTGGAACACCTTTATAGTTTAAAATTTCCCCTTCTGTTAAAGTATCTCCAATTTTAAAAGTCCCCGTATCTTGTAGGCCTACAATATCACCAGGATAGGAGATGTCGACAATTTCTTTCTTTTCAGCAAAAAAAGCATTAGGACTAGAAAATTTTACTTTTTTATTATGTCTTACATGTAAATAAGGTGCATTACGTTTAAACTCGCCCGAAACAATTTTAACAAATGCTAAACGGTTTCGGTGATTAGGATCCATATTGGCGTGGATTTTAAACACAAACCCAGTAAATTTAGTTTCGTCTGGTTGCACTAAACGCTCTTCACTTTGTTTTGGTCTAGGTTTTGGAGCTATTTCTACAAAACAGTCCAATAATTCACGAACCCCAAAATTATTTAAAGCCGAACCAAAGAATACTGGTTGTTGTTGGCCATTTAAATAGGTTTGTTTATCAAATTTAGGATAGATACCTTCTACCAATTCAATTTCTTCACGTAATGTATTTGCAGCTTTTTCGCCTATTAACTTATCTAATTCTGGTGATGATAAATCCGAGATTTCAATAGTTTCTTCGATATCTCTTCTACTATCTCCACTAAATAAATTAACATTTTTCTCCCAAAGATTATAGATACCTTTAAAATCGTAACCCATACCAATTGGAAAACTCAAAGGAGCCACTTTCAACCCTAGTTTTTGTTCAACTTCATCTAATAAATCGAAAGCATCTTTACCTTCTCTATCCATTTTATTAATGAAAACAATCATAGGTATGTTTCGCATGCGGCAAACTTCAACCAATTTTTCGGTTTGTTCCTCAACACCTTTTGCTACATCAATAACAACAATAACACTATCTACTGCTGTTAAAGTTCTAAAAGTATCTTCTGCAAAATCTTTATGTCCAGGTGTATCAAGAATATTTATTTTAATACCGTTATATTCAAAAGCAAGTACAGATGTTGCTACCGAAATTCCACGCTGGCGTTCAATTTCCATAAAGTCACTCGTAGCACCTTTCTTTATTTTATTACTTTTTACAGCTCCAGCTTCTTGTATAGCTCCACCAAATAAAAGTAATTTTTCTGTTAAGGTTGTTTTACCGGCATCGGGATGCGAGATAATACCAAAAGTTCGTCTGCGTTGTATTTCTTTTAAAAAAGACATAAAAATATAATTTTGGCAAATATAAATGTTATTACATATTTAATACTATTTATAAATAGCCCATTTTGCTTTTGTTTGAATTAAAAAGGACATTTTTTACAATTTAAGCTTATTAAAAATTGATATTTTTTGATAAAATAAGAATTGCAGTTTTACAATTTAGCGAAGAAAATTAATGTTTTAGTTAACGATTCAAATTTAATTTGGATTAATTTTTCAATCTTAGAATAGTTGATTATTTTTATTACAGTAAAAATGAAACAATAAGCCCAAAGTACGAAATGGTCTAGAAATTAAAAATAGCATTTATTAAGAAGCACTTTTTCTGTTTAAAGAAGTATTATTCTTTTTTTTAAGAATTAGTTGGTATTTTTGTAAACTATGATTGAAGAAAAAGTTGTTTTAGTAAACGAAAAAGATGAGCAAATAGGTTTAATGCCTAAGTTAGAAGCTCATGAAAAAGCCGTTTTACACCGCGCATTTTCAGTATTTGTTTTTAATGATAAAAATGAATTAATGATGCATCAACGTGCATTAAATAAATACCATTCTCCGGGACTTTGGACTAACACTTGTTGTAGCCATCAACGAGATGGAGAAAGTAACCTTCAGGCAGGAAAAAGACGTTTGCAAGAAGAAATGGGTTTTGTGGTAGAATTAAAGGAAACGATATCTTTTATATATAAAGCGCCGTTTGATAATGGATTAACCGAGCATGAATTTGATCATATAATGGTTGGTAACTACAATGGAGAACCTATTATAAATCCAGATGAAGTAGCTAGTTGGAAATGGATGACTTTAGATGCCGTAGAAGTTGATATGGCACAACACCCCAAACAATATACGGAGTGGTTTAAAATAATATTCGAAAAATTCTACGAGCATATAAACATAGCTTAATATGGAAGTAACAGTTAACAGAAAAGCGCATTTTAACTCAGCGCATCGATTGTACCGAAAAGACTGGAGTTTTGAAAAAAATGATGCTATTTTCGGAAAATGTAACAACCCAAACTTTCATGGGCACAATTACGAACTCATTGTTAGTGTTACAGGAGAAATAGATAAAGAAACGGGTTTTGTAGTTGATATGAAAGTTTTAAAAGAACTTATTAAAATTGAAATTGAAGACCGGTTAGATCATAAAAATTTAAATTTAGAAGTTCCTGAATTTAAAGATCTAAACCCAACAGCCGAAAATATAGCTGTTGTTATTTACAATAAAATAAAACCAAAATTAAATGCAAGACTTGCATTAGAAATAACCCTTTTTGAAACGCCAAGGAATTTTGTGAGATATTCTGGGAAGTAAATGTTATTAATTTTTTTAGACAAAAACATATTAAGAAAGTATCAGTTTTTCGAATCTAAAAGTATTTAAAATAAGGTTTATTAGAGATGAAATGAGCGTTCGATTAAAATAGTCTTAAAAATGTTAAAGGTTTAGAAGTTTATGTTTAATTTTGTAAAAATTTAAAAGCGATAAAAATGGCAAATGTTAAAAACCTAAAAAAAGATATTAATTATGTTTTAGGTGATATTATAGAAGCAGTATATGTTTGGGAATATGCAAACACAGATAAAGATACTAAAGAAAGCGAAGCAATTATTGATGAAGCAATTGCTACTTTTGATGAGTTAATAGTTAAAGTAAATACTAAAAGTGATAATGCAAAAGCACACTTTAAAGCAATTAATGCTGAGTTAGAATCAAAAGGATTGGCTTTAATCGAAAAAATCAATAATTTAGGATAAATTTTTTAACTTAAATGTTGCACATGTAATTTAAGATATTATATTTGCACTCGTTAAAAAAGCCGATGTAGCTCAGCTGGCTAGAGCAGCTGATTTGTAATCAGCAGGTCGTGGGTTCGAGTCCCTCCATCGGCTCTTAAAAAACAAAAAAGACCTTTCAAATTTGAAAGGTCTTTTTTTATGTGTAAAAAGTAAGGTTTATTATTCTTTTTCAGAAGCTTTAATTTCATCAATAAACGCTTGCAATTCCTTTCCATATTTAGATGCTTTAACTTTTTCTGTTAGAGATACATTAATGGTATCCAATAAGCTTATTTTAGCGTTGTATATTTCGGTTAAAGCTAAATAAGGTGCAACTTCACTATCTTTATTATTAAGAGCGAAATTCACAGTATACAAGTATCTTCTTTTTAAGATACTTTCAGTTTGCTTTTGGATTACTTTTAGTTTAGAAGTATCTCCAGCCATTTGTGCTTCAAACTTATCTTTTATTAAATCTAAATTTCTTCCGTTAAATTTACCAATCATGGTTTGGTAATTTTCTAATACCTTTTGCTGTTCCGATCCAATAATTTTTGCATCATAAGCAAAATTTTTAAGGGTTGCGTTTATTTCCGTAATACCTTTATCTGCAAAAAATGAAATGCCATCTTCTCGTTTACTGTTTTTGTCTAAAAACAGAAAGAAAACCTCAGGGGTTTCTAAGTTGCTATGTAATTCGAAATTTGGATTTCCACTTATAACTAAAGAGTCTACATTAACAAGAGCAGAGTCTTTTACTTTTTTAAGATAAACGGTTCCTTTTTTTAAACCTTTAATATGGCCTTTAACGGTTAAGTCGTGTTGTTCTTTTCCGCAAGAAACCATCAAACAAACTAATAATATTACAAGTACTCTATTCATAGAAAATTATGCTTTTTTTTAAGTGTTACAAATATCTCACTTTTATATTTTAAATACTAATACCCATAATTGAATTATTTACGTTAAAAAGAACTTAAAATTATCAAGCACTTAAAGTTTGGCACGCCGTTTGCTTTTAGAGTAATAGTTATATTCTATATAAATAGTTTATTGAGTGGTTACTTTAAACTTTAGAATTGTAACTCATATTTTGATTGGTTAGTTAGAAAAAAAGCATCCGTTTACGGGTGCTTTTTTTGTTTAATACATGTAGGTGATTTTAATAGTAAGTAATAAAAAACCATGCGTTTCATCGATTTTATCGATTATTTAATCTTTAAGTGTTAAAATTAAGTGTATTTCATCGATTTTAAGTGTGTTTAATCGTTTCGTTAAGTTTCTAAATTATATATTTGGAGTGTTCTAAATAACACACCTTTTAGTTCAATGGATTAATTAATTAGTATTTGCATTATGTTGTTGAAATGGAATCCCAAATCTAACCTCATAATAATAACGCAAATGATAGAAAACCGAGTTTGAGGGAACTCGGTTTTTTTTATGTCTAATTATTTTGGGTTTCATTATTTTAGCTAACTTTGCTATTATGAAGTCGAAATTTCTCTATTTAGCTCTACTATTCTCTGTCTTTTCATTTGCACAATTACCTAAGGGTTTTGTTTATGTTAAAGATATAATTCCAGATTTAAATGTTGAGTTGCGCTATAATACCACCTATAATTTTGTTGGCAAGCGAGTAGATGGTTATAAATCTAACCGTTTAATTTTAACAAAACAGGCTGCTGAAGCTCTACGTTTGGTACAAGCTGAATTAGAAGATGAAAATTTATGCCTTAAAGTATACGATGGTTATAGACCTCAACAAGGCGTAAATCACTTTATACGTTGGGCTAGGGATTTGAGCGATACTATCAATAAATCTATTTTTTATCCTAAAATTAATAAGCGAATATTGTTTAAATCAGGCTATATTGCTACAAGATCTGGCCATAGTAGAGGAAGTACCATCGATTTAACTATTGTAGATGGTAATACTGGAGACATTTTAGACATGGGAAGTCCGTTCGATTTTTTCGGAGAAGCATCATGGGTTAATTATCCTAATATTTCAGAAAAGCAAAAAGAAAATCGACAAATACTTCAATCGGTAATGCGTAAATATGGTTTTAGAAATTACTCAAAAGAATGGTGGCATTTTACACTTCGCGGCGAACCGTTTCCTAAAACATTTTTTGATTTCCCTATAGAATAATTTATATTAAAGTTGTTATGCGTTTTAGCTAATTACTCAATAATTTCGCAATCACGTATATAGATATTGAGCAACGGCCAATCGCCTTTACCTGTATCTACTGCTGCAATTTTATCAATAACGTCCATACCACGCGTTACATGCCCAAAAACGGTGTAATCGCCATCTAGAAAGTGCGAGCCACCATGTTGTTGAATAATAAAAAACTCATAAGGCGATGCTAATTTATGTGGGTTATCAATAGCACTACTAGGCATAGAAATTACACCGCGATCATGTTTAAAGCCTCGTTTGGTATCTGGAGGAAGCAGATATTTTCCGATTTTCCCTCGTTTTTTAGAAATTTTAATATCGTCGCTATTACCTGCTTGTACCATATAATTATCTATCACGCGGTAAAATTGGGTGTCAACAAAATATTTCTGTTTAGTGAGAAAAATAAAATTTGACCGGTGGAATTTTGTTTCATTATAAAGCAAAATATCAAAGCTACCAAAATCTGTTGTAATCCGGACTTTGTTTTCTTTGTGGTGTTTATCATATTCAAGAAAAAACTCCATGGCACTTTTAGAATCTAACCTTTCAAAAGCATCAGGATCTTCTTGAATTGTATCCTTTTTAATTGTTTTTGTTACCGCAGTTTCTGTTGTAGATTTCTTTTTAGAATGCTTATCTTCACAATTCAGAAATAAAAAAAATAAACATAAAAGCAATACAATACGCATATCAATGAATTTTGATGAATTTTTAAAATCTATTTCAAAAATAGAAAATATACAGCTACCAGCCGAGGCTTCTCAGTTTAAAATGGTACCACCTTTCCGTCAAGAACTTTTAAAAAAGCAAGAAGAAGCTATTAAACACGCCAAACAAGCTGGTGTTTTATCTTTATTTTATCCGAATGAAAACAATGAAACAACCTTCGTTTTAATTTTAAGGAAAATCTATAAAGGCGCACACTCTGGGCAAGTGGCGTTTCCTGGAGGTAAATTGGAAGCAAGCGATAAATCTTTGGAAGATGCTGCAGTTCGTGAAACTTTTGAAGAAGTGGGAGTGCCCATTAAAAACATAAAAGTAATGCGTGAATTAAGTAAAGTTTATATTCCGCCAAGTAACTTTTATGTATATCCATTTTTGGGAGTTACATATAAAAAACCTACTTTTATAAAGCAAGAAGATGAAGTCGAGGCTATTATAGAAATAAAATTAAAACATTTTTTAGATGAAAAAAGTGTGATTCAAAAAAAGGTAAAAACCTCGTATAGTCTTGAAGTCGAGGTGCCTGCATTTAATTTAAATGGGCATATAGTTTGGGGGGCGACAGCCATGATGCTAAGTGAAGTTAAAGACTTATTAAAACAGCTTATCTAGTTTGCTAGAATTGTTACATTTGTAAATACTATTTAACTAACCAATTTGATGCGTGATTTATGGGATTGTTTAAGAGAAATCCATTCGGACATATATTAATTTTAAAGAAATGGCTTATCAGAATCTTCGGATTGATAACGCATAGAAGGTTTCGGGGCTTTAACGAACTACAAATTGAAGGCTCGGAAATTATAAAAGATTTACCAGATACCAACGTGCTTTTTGTATCAAATCATCAAACGTATTTCGCAGATGTTGTAGCTATGTTTCATGTTTTTAATGCAAGTTTAAGCGGAAGAACAGATTCTATAAAAAACATTGGTTATATCTGGCACCCAAAACTTAATATATATTATGTAGCAGCCAAAGAAACCATGAAAGCTGGTTTATTGCCTAAAATTTTGGCTTATATGGGCTCGATTAGTATTGAACGTACTTGGAGATCGGAAGGTAAAGATGTAAACCGCCAAGTAAAAATGAGCGATATTTCTAGTATTGGTAAAGCTTTAGATGATGGTTGGGTAATTACCTTTCCACAAGGTACAACTACGCCTTTTAAGCCTATTAGAAAGGGAACAGCACATATTATTAAACGTTATAAACCCATTGTTGTACCTATTGTTATTGATGGGTTCCGTAGATCTTTTGATAAAAAAGGATTATTTATAAAAAAGAAAAACATTTTTCAATCTTTTGAAATAAAAGCACCTTTAGAAATTGATTACGAGAATGATACCAACGATGATATTGTGAAAAAAATAGAACAAGCTATTGAGCAACATCCTTCTTTTCTTAAAGTAATTCCACAAAAAGAACTTGCAGCTCTTGAAGAATTGAATAAAAAACGTAAATGGTAAAACATTTTGTTTTCATACTTACTTATTAGATTATAGTTAATGCCAGAAGCAACCACCACGAACGAGGTGTTTTCAAATTTAAAAAACTATTTTGGTTACGATAGTTTTAGAGCCAATCAACAAGAAATTGTAGAAGCCGTTTTAAACAAAAAAGATTGCTTGGTTATTATGCCAACAGGCGGTGGTAAATCTATGTGTTTTCAACTTCCGGCTTTATCTTTTAAAGGGGTTACTCTTGTGATTTCGCCTTTGATAGCTTTAATGAAAGACCAAGTAGATGGTTTGAATGCCAACGGAATACCCGCAGAGTATTTCAACAGTAGCCAAAGTGGTTTAGAGCAATCATCCATTATAGAAAACGTAATTCGAGCCGAAATAAAATTACTTTACGTAGCTCCAGAAAGTTTAGCTTCACTACAAAATATTTTAACCGAAAAATATATTAGCTGTATTGCGATAGACGAGGCGCATTGTATTTCTTCTTGGGGACACGATTTTCGTCCATCGTATCAGCAGCTTGGTTTTTTGAAATCGACTCTTCCTAATACGCCTTTTATAGCATTAACAGCAACTGCAGATAAAGCTACACGAGAAGATATAGCCAAACAACTCCGTATAGAACATGCGCAACTGTTTATTTCATCTTTCGATAGAAAAAATATTGGTTTGGAAGTACGAGCGGCGAATAATCGAATTTCACAAGTTGTCAAGTTTATAAATTCTAGACCAAACCAATCGGGAATTATTTATTGCTTAAGCAGAAAAACAACAGAGCAACTTGCAAAAAAATTAAAAGCAAATAAAATTCCAGCAGAAGCTTACCACGCTGGTTTAAACTTTGATAAACGAAGTAAGGTTCAAGAATCTTTTATTCGTGATAAAACCCAAATAGTTTGTGCTACAGTGGCTTTCGGGATGGGTATTGATAAATCTAACGTGCGTTGGGTAGTGCATTACAATATGCCTAAAAATATTGAAGGCTACTATCAAGAAATTGGTCGCGCTGGTCGAGATGGATTAAAATCGCATGCTTTGTTGTTTCATAGCTATGCCGATGTTATTCAGTTACAAAATTTTGCAAGTGGCGCATCTAATGAAGCCGTGCAGATTGCTAAACTTGACAGGATGAAACAGTTTGCAGAAGCTAACACTTGCAGACGGAAAATTTTACTTGGTTATTTTGGTGAGTTATTAGGCGATGACTGCGGTAATTGTGATGTTTGTAAAAATCCACCACAATTTTTTGATGGTACTATTATCGCTCAAAAAATTCTTTCGGCAGTGTATCGTTTACAAGAAAAAGAAGCCATGGGTATGATTATCGATGTGCTCCGCGGTTCTCAAAATGCGGCTGTTTTGGCAAAGGGATATCAAAATGTACGCACCTTTGGTATTGGGAATGATATTGCCTGGAAACATTGGCAATATTTTGTAATTCAGCTTATAAATCAAGGGTTTTGCGAAATAGCATTTCATAAAAATAATGCCTTGCAACTTACCGAATTTTCTAATAACGTGTTGTTTAAAGGTGCAAAAGTAGCCCTTACAAAACCTGTTGCTGTTACCGAAATAAAACCTGTGGTTAAGGAGAAACGCACGCGAGCAACAAAAACAAGGACAAAAACACGTACTAAAGCCAAAGCACCAACAGATAATTTATTTGAACGCTTACGCAGATTGCGTTATAAAATTGCCCAAGAAGAAGATATTCCTGCTTATTTGGTGTTTAGTGATGCTACTTTAAAAGAAATTGAAAAGGAACGCCCATTAAGTGAAGATGATTTTTTAAGGATTAGTGGAGTAGGGCAGCGTAAGCTTGAAGTTTATGGTGATGAATTTATGGCAGAAATCATGAATTTCATGGGGTCTAAACCTAAGAAAACAAAAAAAGGAGATACATATTTAAAAACTTACGAACTTTATCAATCGGGTTTATCTATAGATGAAATTGCTATGCAACGCAAATTAGGAACAACAACCGTTTACTCACATATTGCAAAATTGTATAGTACAGGTAAAAAAATAAATATCTACGATTTTGTGAGTAAAAGCGAAGTAGAAGCTGTTCAAAAAGCCAAAAAAGAATTAGATGGTCCAAAAGCCTTAAGAGCATATTTTGAATATTTTAATGAATCGATAGATTATTTTAAAATACGTTTAGCATTAAGTGTTATTGATAAAGACTAAAGAGTTTCTGTTTTTTTAACTGAAAATTAATTAACTTCGATTTTAATAAAACTGAAAAATATGCCGACAGATTTAATTGAAGACGAGGTTTTTAGTAAACAAGATTTCTCAAAAAACCGATTACCTAAGGCCGATTACGAGTATTGCACGTTTAAGAATTGTAACTTTTCTGAAGGTTTATTGTCGGGTGTACAATTTTTAGAATGTGAATTTATCGACTGTAATTTGAGCTCTTCAGATATTACAGGTTCTACTTTTCAGGATGTTAAATTTGTAGGCTGTAAATTATTGGGTTTGCATTTTGAAAGTTGTAACCCGTTTGGTTTTGCTTTACAGTTTAAAGATTGCCAATTAAATCATGCTTCTTTTTATCAAATGGAATTAAAACATGTGCAGTTTTCTAACTCTAAGCTAATAACTGTAGATTTTACTGAAAGTAATTTTAGCGCGTCAAGTTTTAATGATTGCGATTTACAAGGCGCTACTTTTGAAAATACGAATCTAGAAAAAACAGATTTCCGAAAAGCGATTAATTATAATATTCATCCTGAAAAGAATAGAATAAAAGGTGCCAAGTTTTCGTTAGATGGTGTGGCTGGGCTTTTAGCCGTTTATGGGGTTGAGATTGAAGCTGTTTAATTCTTCTATTTTTTGAGTTACTATTGCAATATTCTCATGAAAATGGAAACATAATACAATCCTGTTAATATAAAAACGATACCTGCAACTGTTCGCATTACCTTTTCAATTTTAGTAATTCTATTATAGAAAACCCCAACTTTTCCGGCTGTAAAGGCTAATAAATAAGTAAAAAGAATTACTGGTAACCCTGTTCCGAATGCGAATATAATGGGTAAATAAAGTCCGTTTGCGGATGTAATGGTCATTGGGATTAGCATGCCAAAAAATAAGGCACCGCTATATGGACAAAATGCTAAAGCAAAAACCACACCTATCAAAAAAGAACCTAGTAATCCTTTATCTTTAAATTTATCTGATAATTTTTCCTGAAAATTCGATTTTCCTAAAAAATTGAGTTTGATAATGTTTAACATAATCAGCCCAATGATTATTAATAAAGGCCCTAAATACTTCTCTCCATTCTGATTAAAAAATCGAGCAATATGAAATTTGCTTGCTCCAAAATATAATATCAACCCAATTGCAGTATAACTAAACCCTCTTCCTAAAGAGTATAATAACCCACTTAAAAAAATTTTCCGTTTGCTTGAAATATTTTTTGAGATATAAGCAGTTGCTGTTATATTGGTTGCCAAAGGGCACGGGCTTATGGCTGTCATTAATCCGAGTATAAATGCCGATAGAATAGGAACGTTATAATCTTCTAAAAGAGATTGTAAAAAATCCATTTATAAGGTCTTTAATTCCGTGTCAATTTTGGCTTTTAATTCTTTAGAAAACACATCTTGGTCATTTCCTTCCATAAAGGCAAATTCGGTTAAATCAATTTGTTTTTCTTTACCATTTTTTATCACATTAATAATTAAAGCAGTTCCTGAGGCTTCGAATTTTTCAGCAATTTTTTCGTTCTCCTTTTTGTCGACATCAATAACTTGAAATGTGATTTCTTTAGCTTCTAGTTCTTTTGAAAAATAAGTATCTAATGTATATTTTGTATTTGCTTCAATGGCTTTACAAGTCATGCATCTGTGGGTAGAGTGGAAGTCTAAAACTTCTATTTTTGAAATGGATTGATTTAAGGATAGTTCTTTATTTTTGCTTTGTTCTTTACAAGCTATTAGCATCATTCCGATTGCTAAAACTGTGAATATTTTACTCATTACTTTAATTTTGTTTTTTTGGATCTTCAATTTCATTGTATAATTTATTTATGATTATAATAATATGTTGAATAAATAGCCTGAAATAATAATGCAGAAGGTAACCACACTAAAAAAGATAGCAATCAGTTTTAATGTCATCACTTTTTTTAAGAGCATGGCTTCTGGTAAGGATAAACCAACAACACCCATCATAAAGGCAATTGCAGTGCCTAACGGAATACCTTTTGCTACTAAAACCTGAGCTACAGGTAGTATTCCAGATGCGTTAGAGTACATGGGTACTGCTAAAATAGTAGCAATGGGTACAGCAAAAAGATTGTCTTTCGCCATATATTTCTCAAAGAAACCTTCGGGAATATAACCATGCATTAGTCCTCCAATCGCAATACCTACAATAACATAAGGAATAATACCTTTAAGAATATTTAGTACTTCGTCCCAAATTATTGGCAACCGTTGTTTTAAAGTTTGCTTTTCGGCAATAAAGGTATCTTGTTCTTTTTGTGCATTTGCTAAAATATTTTTTACCCAAGGTGTTAAATAAGCTTCCAATTTTAATTTCTGAAGAATAACGCCTGAAATTGTACCTAATAAAATACCGCTAATTACATAAATAATAGTGGTTTTAACTCCAAATAGGCCAACAAAAAGTCCGATGGCAACTTCATTAACTAAAGGAGACGTAATTAAAAATGCAAAGGTGACACCCAATGGTATTCCTCCTCTTACAAAACCAATAAATAACGGAACGGAAGAGCATGAACAGAATGGTGTTACGACTCCAAAAAGACTGGCCACTAAATATTCTAAACCGTATAATTTATTTCTTGAAAGATAGTTTTTAACCTTATCTATAGGGAAGTAGCTGTTAATTGTGCCCATTAAAAATATAATTACTAAAAGAAGTAATAGAATTTTTACTGTATCATAAATAAAGAAATTTAGAGCTTCTGCCAGATGTTGTTCTTTGTTTAAGTTCACAACATCATAAACAAACCAATCTGCTATATTTTGTATCCAATCAAACATTTTTAATTGTTTTAATTGTGCCAGAAATGTTACAAGACATTTTTACGGTATTATAGATTGTTCCAAACTTTTCGATGTTCTTTTTTAACAAATCTGTATTTAACTTTTTATCGTTACTGTAGATTGTTAAAGTATAAGTTAGATTATCCATCCTTGGTGGATTTTCAAGACGCGTGGCATTAACTTCAAGTGTGGTTTTAGTATATGTGAATTTCATCATAGCAGAAAAACGTTCTACATTTTTAAGCATGCATGCAGCAAACGACCCTAAGAATAATTCTGCCGGATTAGGCAAGGTTTTAGCTGTTTTTGGAGTTGTCCCAAAATCTATATTCGATTCTTTTATATGAATAACAGCATCTTCATCTGAGATAGAAGATGCTTTGATTTGATAATTCATAACCTAAAATTTAATTAGTTTAAAAGGGCTAATACTTCGTTTTTTGAAGGTATTCTGCCTTTTATTGTAATAACACCATCAATGACCAATGCTGGTGTACTCATAACATTGAATTTCATGATTTCTTCGATATCCTCAACTTTTTCAATAGTTGCATCAATATTGTTTTCCGATACTACATCTTTAACAACACCTGTCATAGTTTGACATTTTGGACACCCAGTTCCTAGAATTTTAATTACTTTACTCATAATATTTGTATTTGTTTATCGTCAATAAACGATATGTTTATTAAAAAATATCAATCAAAAAATTGCTGAAATAATGATTTGGCAATACTCCAGTTTTTTTGATCGATACAGTACTTTATTTTGGGCGGTTTTAATTCACCTTGAATTAAACCAGCGTTTTTAAGCTCTTTAAGGTGTTGAGAAATTGTAGATTGTGCCAAAGGAAAGACTTCAACCAAATCACCAGTAAAACAGCACGATTGGTTTTCAAGGTGTTTTAAAATGGCAATACGTGTTGGGTGGGCTAAAGCTTTAGCAAATTTTGCTAGAGTTTCTGTATCTTCCTTGTATTCTATATGTTCTAAACTTCTTTTCATATCTCTTATCGCAAATGTACGATTGGTTTTTTAGTTGGAAGATGATATTTATCACCTTTCTATATATTTAAAATAGGTTTCCTTATTTAGTTTAAAAGAGATCTTGTTTAAGTATCCCCTGATTAGTCGTAACGAACTATTTATTTTGTTCTTGTAAGGTATTAGTTTCAGTACTCAAAAACGTTTTAAAATTTCTAATGAGCCGTTTTTCTTCACTGTCCATTATATTTAAAATGAGCATTAAAAATAAAGGAAAAAAGAAGTAGAGTGGAACAAGAATCCATAGTTTCAAGAATAAGTTTACAATAAATAAAATAGCAGGTATAATGAGCAAAAATGTTAACCAATATTTGCTCTTGGTTTCTAAAACTATTTGAGTTTTCTGTTTAGTGAGTTCTTTTAAAGTACCATTTGCAATAATGTCACTTTTGGTATTATGATAATTAATATCGAATAATTTGTTTGAGCCAAAAGAAAAATTTAGGCTAATGATGAAATCATTTTGGTATTGCCAATTAAAATGAAATGTTTTCCCGTTGCTGTTAAGTCGTTTTTTTAAATCGTCTATGCTTAGATCTATTTCAATATGTTCTGTTCGTGATTTAAGAAGGGATAGGAATTTCATTAAATTTGTTTTTGATAGCTCTAGTCTTTGATACGTTAGTTTTTCTTGTTGCTTATCCGTAGAATAGATTTCTGAATTGCCACATAAAATCTTTATGGGTGATAATTAATTAAATATTTTCGTCTCTATAATCAAACGAATTTATACTTTATTTCTCATAAAGGCAACTTCGTTTATTACTATTAAAACTAAGTAAATTAACCATGAATTTAAAGTTAGGAGTTTATCTAAGCAAATAACCCCGCGTTAGGGATTGCAGAGAAAAGCCCACAGCCTGACGAAGGAAGTGCGAGGACTTGTAACGTAAAGCCCGACCCTTTTCGGGTAACGCCCAAATTATTTTACGGTTACTTCTAATAAAAAGCTTTCGATTAAATTTTTAGAGTGACTGGTTGGAAGTACGGGAAAGTTAAACCAGTTTTGTAAGGGAGTGTTGAACCCTGCATTGTTTAAATAGTTGTGTAATGCGAGGTTTAAGCCTTTGGTGTATTTAGGATGATTGGCGCCTTGGGGATCTTTATGGTATAAATCGTTTTGGGCAAAACCTTCGAAAACAGGGCCTGTTATTGTGATTCCGAATGCTTCTGGGTTTTTACCAATAGGGCTATGGATTGTGGTTGTGAATTGGTGCCAAAAAGCAGATTGGATACAGTTTTTTTCGAATAATTGCCTAACAATTTCGAGTGAATCTATGGTTTCTTGTTCCGTTTCGGTTGGGAAGCCATACATGAGGTAGGCGTGAACCATGATGTTATTTTGTGAGAAATTATGGGTTACTCTGGTTACTTGAGCGATATCGACGCCTTTTTTCATTTTAGATAATAGGCGATCTGATGCTACTTCTAATCCGCCTGTAACGGCTATGCATCCCGATTTTTCCATTAGTTGACATAACTCGAAATCGAATGTTTTTTCGAACCTAATGTTGGTCCACCACGTGATGTTTAGGTTGCGTTCTATTAATGTGTTGGATAGGGCGCGCAACATTTTTGGTGGAGCGGCTTCGTCCACAAAATGAAAACCTGTAATGCCAGTGTCCTTAATTATTTTTTCGATTTTATTTACTAAATCGTCTGCGGTTGTGTTTTGATAATTACCAATATAATCTAGGTTTACATCGCAAAAGGAACATTGTTTCCAGTAACAGCCGTGAGAAATGGTGAGTTTGTTCCATCTGGCATCTGTCCACATACGGTGCATGGGGTTTACAACATCTAGAAAGGATACGTATTTATGATAAGGTAAACCTGAATAATTTGGAGCAGGTAGGTTTCTGTGATGGTAAATGGTGTTCGGGGTTTTGTTCTTGTAAACCACTTGGTTGTTTTCTAGCACAAAGGTTCGCTCCAGTTGGTTTATATCGATTTTGCCTTCGAGGTAACTTACCAATTTTAATAACGGACCTTCTCCATCGTCCAGAGAAATGAAATCTACAAATTCAAAAATTCTAGGATCTTCGAGAGATCGTAATTCGGTGTTGCAATATCCGCCGCCAAAAGCAACATAAATATCTGGAAAAAGTTGTTTTATAAATTGCGAACAGCGTAGGGCTGCAAACAAATTACCTGGAAAAGGAATGGTGAAACAAACTAATTTGGGGTTGTGATTTTTAATTTGAGCGACTAAGATATCCAACATTTTCTCTTCTATGAGTGTGGGTTGGTAACTTAGGAACTCGTCTATTTGATTGAAGCTACTTGCTGAGGTTGCTATTTGTTCGGCATATTTTGTGAATGCAAAAAATTCGTCGACATTGGCTTGAATAAAATCGCCTATTTCTTCAATAAAAAGGGTTGCGTGATGCTTGGCTTTATCGATGATTCCGATATCGCCACCTGCCCATTTAATTTTGGTGTTAACATGTTTTAAGCGATGTCCAGCTGGTAAAAAATCTACGTTTAAGATATTCTTTGCTGTTTTTAAATCGTGCTTTTGTAGAAATGCAATAACTACATCTACACATGAAATGTATTGGGCTTTCATCCTGCTAACTTCTGGGTAATGGTTATTATCCAATTCTTGAGCTTCCGCAAACATATCGCGTAAAAACCCGCTAGAAAAAACCGCCGTAAATAACTCAATGCTTAAATCGCAATGGGGTACAGATATATCATGAATTTCCAGAAACCCTTTTAGATAAGCGGTTGCTGGATAAGCTGTGTTTAACTGCGTAAATGGTGGTGTAATAAAAAGGACTTTGGGCTGCATCGTGCAAAGATAGAGTCTTTAAAATAAATGCATTGAAAAATTTATAACCCTTTAAGATTATAAGGCAAATTGTTTTAGAAAAATAGAGATTAAAAATCACTTTATATATCTTATTCATCTAAAAAAGTAGCGATACTGAATATGTATGTTTTAATTACCTCACAAATAATTGAACTTGAGTTACAGCACCAGAATTAGCTGGAATTCCATTACTATAATGAGATCTGCTCCCTATAGAGTAAAACCAATTAACATGATTTACTGTACCATCTAAAAAAGTGTTGTTGCTGTTAGATTCTAGACCACCCCATCCATTATTTGTCATATTTATATTGATAGGAGTGTAACCTGCTACAGGGCTTGTTGGAGATCCTCCACTTCTTGGATCGAAGGTCTGGCTCCAATGGTTGGTTAAACCAAGGGTAGGGTAGTAAAGCCTAAACTCGTAGGCTGTATTGCTTTTAATATCATCTAATTTACTTAAAATGGAATATTTATTCGTTGTTAGTCCAGGAGAAGCCACGTTAAATTCGTTTGCCTCTGCATCATTTGCCCAAAAGTAAGTAGATGCAATATACCCTAAGGTATTATGATTAAAAACTAAGGTCCAGCCACCGCCATCATTAGTCATATCGCAATAACAATCAAAAGGCAGGTTTCCTCCTGTACCATCTGGATCTACGGTATAAATGCCGTCGGTTGTACTTCCTGAATTTAAATACTCTAAACAATTTGCAAGAGGTGTATCGCTAACATTAATATCTATATTACAAGTAAAACTGGTTCCAACAAAGTCTATAGTAAACGTATCTGTTTGTATCGCCAATGGTGTACCTGTGCCATTTAGCGTAATGGTGTTTATACCTATTGCAGAAAATGTTCCAGAAGCATTAAAACTATAACCGTTAACAGTATTTGTTTGGATGGTATAGCTGTCTATTTTATTTACGAGGACATCTATGGTAATAGTATGGTTTGTATTTAAAGGAGAGTTTAAAAGGTAAGAGCCATTGGCATGGCTAGAGCTACAGTCTAGCTTATTAATTGGCGTTTCACTTAAACATCCAGACCAATTGGTTCCGTTAAAAAACTGAAAGCATTTATAATCTGTATTAAATACTAACAATCCTTCAGCAGGAGAGATAATAGCGTTTAATTCTGTGGTGGTCATTCTAGGAGGCAAGAATCCTTGAGTTGTTGATTGGATATCTAAAATAGAAGAAGGATCTGGAGTGGTTGTTCCTATACCTACTTGCGAAAAACTATTAAAACTGATAAGGCATATCAAGATTTTTAAGAGCGGAATTTTGTTCATGTTGAGGGAGAGAATATTTGTTTAATTACACGAATATATACAATATTTATTTTAGTAAAAAATGATATTTTTTACTGTTAAGTTTTTCTTACGAATACGTGTTATAGGTAGTTAAAATAGGCTGTAAGGGATAATTAAAACCTTTCAAGTTTTAGTCGTATAATCATAATATTTGAATTTTTGAATGGCTTTTTAAGCTAATCTGTTTTTGATAATTTTATTTTAAAAAAGCTGATGTATTTTTCTTTAAACTACTCATTGTTTAGAAAAAATAAAGACTAATAGCTTATAGGAAATTGTGTTTTGAAAATGTATCAAAATTTATGTTTTTCACTTTCAATCTAATAGGTATTAAATAAACTTTATTTAGCATAAAAAGAAACACCTCTTTATTTGCATAAAGAGGTGTTTAATTAAAATACGAATGTCTGTTTTTGTATTATAGTCCTTTTTTAAGTTCTTCTATGGTTTTAGCCATTACAACACCAGGTAATTTTACTGGGGCAGCAACTTCTGCTAAAAATGTTCCTTTAACTTCTCCTGTTTTGTAAGTTGTAAAACCAATACGGTATAAACCAGCAGTTAAAGCTTTTGTAGGGCTTCCCATTTCACTTTTATATCTTAATAACGAATTGTAGCTGCTTCCACTAGGTTGTTTTGGCATTTCACTACTATCATCATTACTAGCAAGTTTAGTCCAAGTTGCATTTTTAGCAGCGTCTTCAGTAATATCTTCTTTTTTGAAAATAGTAGAACGCTCTAAAGTAATGTAAGTATCGAAATAATCGCTAGAAGAAGCATTTTCTGTGTAAGCTGCAGAGCTTATAGCATCTTTAACTTTTGTTTTAGCTACAGGAGAAAGCATTCTTACACCAAGTTCTGGAGCAACAGCAGGAACCCATAGGTAGATGTAATAGAATTTTTTACCATCTACAACTTCATCTTCATTTCCGACAGAAGCATATCCTAAATAAGATATTACGTCGGTATAAGGCACTTTAATTGTTTTTGGACCAATTTTTTTTTCAACTGAACTTCCAAACTTTTTTAATTTTTGAGCTTCTGCGTTAAAAATACAACAGAAAGCGAATACTGATAATACTACTAATTTAATTTTCATGTTTGTTTTTTAGTGATTTTGTTAATTTATGGACATTCGTATTTTTATTTTAATTCAAACGAGACTGATACACTATGGGCTTGCGATGTTGAAGCTCCATAGTTTTGTATATACTGTGCGTTTGTGTTTTGGTCTGAAATGCTAACAATGTCTCCAATAGTTTTATTCAATTTTTTCGCTATAGCTTTTGCTTTTTGTTTTGCATTATCAATGGCTTTTATTGAAAGGTCTACTAATTGTTTATTTGTTAAATCTGTTGTTTCTACTTCTATATTTGAAATTGACACTCCAGCCGATTTTAGATTTATTATTTTTCTAACTTCTTCTTTATTAGTTGTTTTTAAATAATAAGACTCAGATTCTCTATTTTGTGAATAAGACATAGCAAATTCATAATATGTGTTTCTTCTAAATCTGCTAAAATCGATTCCTGAATCTGCTAATTTATTAATGTAATTTTTTCGAACTAGATCTAAAGAGGTGGCTTCCACTTCTCCTTGTCCCTCATAAACCATTATTTGTTGTAAAGCAATTAGAATGGTGTAACTATCATCTAATACTGTTTTTTTTGTTTCACCAATCACTACAATTGTGTTTTTGCTCTCCTGCGAAATTACAGGTATTGTAAAGAATAATACAATTAAATAGATGAATTTTCTCATGGTAATTTGAATTTAATTTTAGTTTTTAAAAGAAAAAGATAGAAGCAACTATCATCCAGGCACCTACAAATAATCCTACAATACCAAGTTTGCCTTGTTTTGGAGCTAATTTCTCTCTAAGTACCATTGCTTTTTCTTTTGCAGCATCATTTTTAGATAAAACAAACTTGTTAATAAGGCTAAATCCTAACATAAAACCTAAAATAGATTGTATAACACTTCCAGCTAATAATGTCGCCCACCAAATAGGAAATGTTGTAATCCAACCTAAGTTTAAAATTGAAAAGATAATTCCCCAAATACCGTAAAAACATAATATTAATCCAATCCAACCTTGGTAAGGTTCTATTTTTTCTAAAAGCTCTTTTGCATTAGGTTTTTTTGATAATAATAAAGATGGTACTGCGATAATACTTAATAAGATTAATGTAATTCCGAAAGTCATAATTTTTGTTTTTTAATGGTTAAAATTTGTTTTTTATAATTGAAACACCATGTTTTTTTGTGATGTTTCTCATATTCTTATACAAATTTATACCAATAGCCTCTTCTGTATAACCCCTTATTTAGTGAAAATGAATACCCTGAAAACAGGGGTATGCTTTGTATTGTGTTGATAGTTAGTAATTAATGGTTTTTGGGTTTTTACTTTTTTTAGATAAAATTCCCTTTTTAATAGAACTACGTAGAAGAATATGTTTTTTTGTTCCTTTAAATTAGTTTGTTTTAATATTTAAAAGAAGATTGGAGCAAAAAAAAGGTGCTATTATAAAATAGAACCTTTTTGTATAATTGATTTAGTGTATGTTGAGGCTATTAAGACACATACCCTTTTTTTATGGCGTATTTGGTAAGTCCAGCAAGGTTTCTAACGTTAAGCTTAGTGATTAGGTTTTTTCGGTAGCTTTCAATAGTGTGTTTACTTAAAAAGAGCTTATCTGCAATTTCTTGTGTTGTAAACTCTTCTGCAATTAGTGAGATTACTTCAATCTCACGCTTTGTTAATTTAATTTCTTTTTCTTTATTTTTTTCAAACTTATTTTGAAGGTAAATATCTTTAATATCTTTTGAAAAATACTTTTCGCCTCCCAAAATAGTTTCTATAGCCTTTAAAAACTCTTCTTTTTGTGCGTTTTTTTGAAGATAACCATCTACGTTGTTTTCAATGAGCGAATCAATAATATCCGGCGTGTTATGCATACTAACAACCAACGTTTTTATATTTCTGGAGGTCTCTTTTATCCATTTGTTTAAAGCAATACCATCTACTTCGGGCATGGTAACATCGGTAATTACAAGATCTATTTTTTCTTCAGTATTTATTGATATATATTTTTGAACATGGCCGCCATGCTTTGCCGTAAATAGAATATTGTAATTGCTTTCCGTTTTTAGAATACTTAATAAACCATCTAAAAACATTTTATGGTCGTCGGCTATAATGAGGTTATGCTTCATTTTATTATGCTTTTAAAGGAATTTCTATATTGATGCTTGTTCCTCTTTCGAGTTTAGAATCTATATGTAATATGCCGTTATAATTTTCTACTCTATTCTTTATATTCGTTAAGCCAATGCCTAATGTTGTTACCGATAAATCGAACCCAATACCATCGTCTTCATAAATAAAGAATATACATCCATTTAAAAGGTCTAATTGTATATCTATGGTTTTGGCTTTAGCGTATTTAATGGTGTTGGTTGTTAACTCTTGAAAAATCGAAAACAATTCATTTTGTAATATTTTAGTTAGAGAATTAATTTTTACTTCATCGAAAAATGAAACATTTATAATTAGTTCACTGGCTTCTTCAACAGTATTTATATATTCTTTAATTAAATCTACAAAATCGTTTTCTCTAATTTTTTTAGGTAATAAATTGTGCGATAAGTTTCTTACCTGTTCATAAGTGTCATCTAATTGACTGTAGATTAACTTCATATTATTGGGGTGATTAGAAAGCTGACTAAATTGTAATTTTATAGCTGCTAAATTACCCCCAACACTATCATGCATTTCTTGTGCAATCTTTTTTCGTTCTTGGTTTTGTCCTTCAACAGATGCTTTAATCAACTTTAATTCTTGATCTTTTTTTAAGGAATTAACACGCTGCTCATTAATCTCTTTCTCTTTTAAATTAAGTAAACCTTGTGCTTGTAGTTTTTGATAGTAAATAATTAAAAGGGCCACAATAGGTATTAGTAAAATAAAAAATGCAACAAGTACAATATATTTAATGGTCTTTTGTCTATCTAATTCAACGACTTTTAATGCCTCTTTTTCTTTAAGTAGTGCAATTTCATTTTTACGCTTTTCAACTCCATTTTGTAATTGCAAGACTTGATTTTCGTTTTGTTTTGCAATTATAGCTTTTTGAAGTTTGTATTTTTCTATATCTGCATCTTTGTTCTTAATATTTAAGCTCTTATTTAAGTTTTCTATCTGTAATACTTTTATAGTTTTTTCTTTTTCGAGAGTTTCAAATTTAATTTCTAGACTATTAATTTCTTTTTCTTTTTGAGAGTTATCTATAGAGTCTTTTATCTGGTAATATCTTTTTCCATAACTATAAGCACTGTTATAATCATCTTTTCTAACAGAAATTTTTTCCAGCATAAGATAACTATGCATCAGTACATCTAAAGCACCCAAACTCATGGCTTTTGGTAAAGCGCTTGTAAATATTAAAAGCGCATCATTATCTCTTTTTTCATTATACAGTGTAGTTCCTATTTTATCTGTAACGATGAGTTCTAAATTATAGAATTTGTTTTGAAAACTTGTTTTTTTTGCGTCGTAGAATTCTAAAAGCGCTTTGTTTGCTTCTCCATTATTTAAATAATTATCCCCTATATTGATAATAACGTTTATTAAGGCTTGTTTTCTATTGGGGTCTTTCTCACAAATTTCTTTCGCTTTCTGTAAATAATTATTTGATGTTTTGTATTTGTTAAATGACGAATAAATAGATCCCAAATTGATGTAGCTTCCTAAAATAATTTCATCATTGTTAGAATATTTAATGCATTTTTCGAAAAGATCTAAAGCTTCTTGGTTCTTGCCTAATGCAATATATGTACTAGCTAATCCATGTAAATGTGAGTAGTATAAGTTGGTTTCGTTATGTTTTTCGCTTAGTTCTGCGCCTTTAATATTCCATTTTTTACTTTCATGATACAAGCCTTTATTTTTATTGTTTATAGCAAGTAATTGGTAAGCCAATATGGTTAGTCTATTTGCTAAAGAGTCGTTAACAGCACTTTTACTTTTAAGCGCTTGTTGGGTATAATAAATAGAAGAATCTATAGCTGCGTATTTATTATGATAATAAGCAAGCAGAAAGTTGGTGTTTGCTAAAGCTTTATTTGTTTTAAATTTAGGTAATAAATTATGAGCCTGTTTATATGCTTTTTTATCAAAACCATTATTAAAAAAGTAAAAAAGTGAATCTACTTTTTTATTTTCTCTATCAATAGAAGTCGCCGTTTGTGCCATACAAATAGAGGTATAGCATACACAAAGAAAAATAATTATGTTTTGAGGCTTAAAAAGCATGTGCAAATGTAGGAATTGCGGAACGTATAATCATCCCAGAAAACAGTGATTTACTAGTTTTTTAAAACAAAAAGTAGTTTCCTATAAATATATGGTTTCGAACGAATTATTCTCTTAAAACAGATAAACTAATGGTAGTATTATTTTTAAAGCATTAAAATTCGTTAATAACTCCTTAGAAAACCTGCTTTAAATACGCATCAAAAGTACTATTTTGCACCTTCTATTTTAAACTGAATGAAGTGAAAGTCTGTATAGCCGAAAAACCCAGTGTTGCCCGCGAAATTGCTACCGTATTAGGTGCAAATACTAAACGCGATGGTTATTATGAAGGTAATGGTTATGCGGTAACTTATACTTTTGGTCACTTATGTACACTTAAAGAGCCAAATGATTATAAGCCTTATTGGAAAAGTTGGGATTTGAATAATTTACCAATGCTTCCCGAGAAATTTGAAACTAAAGTGGTTGCCAATGATGGTATCCAGAAGCAATTTAGAATTGTAAAAAGTTTATTTGATAAAGCCGAATTGGTTATAAATTGTGGGGATGCTGGGCAAGAAGGAGAGCTTATTCAGCGATGGGTGATGAATGAAGCCGAATATAAAGGTAAAGTACAGCGTTTATGGATTTCGTCATTAACAACCGAAGCAATAAAAGAAGGTTTTCAGAATTTGAAACCATCTGAGGATTACGATAATTTATATTATGCTGGTTTTTCTAGAGCTATTGGCGATTGGCTTTTAGGAATGAATGCTACTAGATTATACACCGTAAAACATGGTGGTTATAAACAAGTGTTATCCGTAGGTCGGGTGCAAACACCTACGTTGGCTATGGTTGTTGGTAGATTTAAAGACATTGAGAACTTTAAGCCGCAACCGTATTGGGAACTACAAACCTTGTATCGTGAAACGCTTTTTAGTTATGAAGAAGGCCGTTTTGTTAAAAAAGAAGATGGGGAAGCGTTAGCAAATAGAGTTAAAGAGAGCGACTTTGAGATTCAATCTACAACCAAGAAAAAAGGTAAAGAATACGCGCCAAAATTGTTCGATTTAACGGGTTTACAGGTGTATTGTAATACGAAGTTTGGCTTTTCTGCAGATGAAACATTGAAAATTGTTCAGAAATTATATGAACAAAAAGTAGTAACCTATCCAAGAGTAGATACCACATTTTTACCAAACGATGTGTATCCAAAAGTGTCAGGAATACTTCAGAAGTTAACCAATTATTCTACTTTAACACAACCGCTTTTAGGAAAGAAAATAAAAAAATCTACTCGGGTTTTTAACGATAAAAAAGTAACCGATCACCACGCTATTATTCCAACGGGAATTCAAATTAATTTACAATACAATCAACAACAGGTTTATGATATTATTGTAAAACGATTTATTGCTGTTTTTTATGACGATTGTATCGTTTCTAATACCACTGTTTTAGGTAATGCAGCTAAAGTTGTTTTTAAAACTACTGGAAAAGAAATTTTAGAAAAAGGTTGGCGCGTGGTTTTTGAAAACCCTAATGCTAAAGAAAAAGAATCTGGGATTTTACCAACTTTTGTAAAAGGAGAAAAAGGTCCGCACGAACCTTCGTTTTTAGAAAAGGAAACAAAACCGCCAAATCAATTTACAGAGGCTACTTTATTACGTGCTATGGAAACAGCAGGTAAGCAGGTAGACGATGAAGAACTTAGAGATTTAATGAAAGAAAACGGTATTGGTAGACCATCTACACGTGCCAATATTATAGAAACGCTATTTAAAAGAAAATATATAATACGTAACAAAAAACAGGTGTTACCAACTATTACGGGCGTTCAGTTAATTGATACCATACAGAATGATTTGCTAAAGTCGGCCGAACTTACAGGGTCTTGGGAGAAGCAGTTAAAGGATATTGAAAAAGGTACATATAGCGCCGGTGCTTTTATAAAAAACATGAAACGCATGGTAGATGCTTTGGTTTACGAAGTACGAAGTGAAACCAAACGTGCTAATATTTCGCAAGCCAATGTTGTTAAAAATAGAGCGGCCAAAGCTACAGTGAAAAAACAAGCTGGAATTATGGCTGAGGTTTGTCCGAAATGTAAAAAAGGACAACTTTTAAAAGGGAAAACGGCTTATGGTTGTAGCGCTTATAAGGATGGTTGTAAGTTTTTAATGCCTTTTAGTTTTGGTGAGAAAAAGATATCTGAAAAGCAGTTTATTCGATTGCTTCAAAAAGGGTCGACTGTTAATTTAAAAGGTTTTAAAATTGATGGAGGAACAGTTGAAGGTCTGTTACGTTTTGATGATGATTTTAATCTGAAATTAGAGCCGAAAGTAAAAGTAGAGAAGGCACAAAAAATAGCAACATCTGAGAATTCCGATAAATTAACCTGTCCAAAATGTCATAAAGGCACCGTTATAAAAGGAAAAACGGCTTACGGTTGTAGCGCTTATAAATCGGGTTGTGATTTTAAAATGACTTTTGATTCTGTTAAATCTAAAATTAACGGACAGAAGCCTACAAAAGAACTAGTTTATAAAATATTGAAAGGCGAAGTGTAACGTGTTTATTGCTATATCCACGACAGGACATATAATAAGTCTTTAGTTTTTATGAGACACTTGTATTGGGTTTTTAAGAATCGGTTTTAAAAACCTTTAGCTTTAATGCTTTTTCAGAATCTTCTAAAATTATAATTTTATAATTCTTCCATTCTATATACCGTTCCTTTTCCGTGTCCTTATTTAGCGATATAAAAGATATGGTTTTCTGGTTATTTTCTTCGAATAACGAAATATTATAGGTGTTAAAAGCATCTGTCTGATTTCCATTTATATCCTCAGACCATTCTCCAACGCAATCTTTAAACAGAATTTCAAGGTTTCCAATAATAATTTTTTGACCTAAATCAATAAATATTGTTTTTCCAAAGTCTAATTTTTCAATAACTAACGCAACTTCCTCTTTCTTAATCTTTAAGTCAAAAGAATAGTTTTTATATGCTTTCGGGTAGTTTGTTTTTATACTATCACTAGAGATCTTATAATACCAAAGAAAAGTAGAGTATTTAGCATTGTTTTCAACTACATTTAATTCCAGTTGAATATGTGGAGAATTCTCGTTTCTTGGTTTTGATTGAATGAATAGATTCGCTGGTTCTATAACTAGTTTCTCAAATGTAATACTCGGGTTTTTCCCCTCTATTAAAGGCATTATAATAGAATTATTTATCATATACTTTTCTGATTGAGCATATCCTGTAAATTGAATGAATGCAAGTAATAGAATCAAGACATTAGTTTCAAAACCCTTCATTATTTGGTGTGTTTTATTGTAAAGTTCATGGTTTTATTTAAGTAAGAACTTATTGAAGTTGTTTATGAATTTTATATTCAATAGTAATGGTTGCTAAATGGTAAATTAAGATAGCAGGCAGCATTTTTGTATATGGTTTGTTGCGTGGTTAAGTAACTAAAAATTAAATAAAAAACCCGAAGAGTTTTCGTAAATAAGCTAAAACTAGTAATAAATCATATACGATTTTATTGCATGGCGTTTTTATTTTTCCTCCGTATCTAGTTCTTTCCATTTCTCATAAGAAACTATTCCGTTTTCAGGTTTAGATTTTCCATTTAAAATCCCAATAAATTCTAGAGAATGTCCATCTGGGTCGTTAAAATATATTGATATTGCAGGTATCCAGGCAAAAACCATTGGTCTTTCAGTTCCATCATTTAGAAAATTGTAACACCCAATGTTTCTCTTTTTTAGATAATTCACAGATTGATTTATAACCCATTCAGGCTCGCATTCAAATGCAAAATGTCGAATATCAATTTCATCTTTAGGTTTTTCCCATAAACCTAGCATAGATTGCTTATCCTTTCCAATCCAGAAAAAAGCTGCTCTTCGTTCTTCTTCATAATGACATTGTTTTAGTTCAAGAATATTTCCATAAAATTCAATCGACCGTTCAATATTTTCAACAAATAGATGTGTTTCAAAAAGTCCTTTTATCATATTATAGTTCCGGTTTTTCTTAAATGACATACAACATCAACATAACTCAAATTATTTATTCTCCTTCAAACTCTAGCATATCATCAATAGTATTCGCCGTAACCGAATGATAATTTGCGCGTGCTTTTCTATAAATAGCTAAAGCTTCATCTGTTTTGTTATTCCTTTTAAAAGCTTTGTAAATGGTTGAAACATACCAGCGACGCCCAACTTGAGTTAAAAAAGTCTCTATTTTTTCATCTATATTATTACCATGATAATCGTGATTTATGGCTTGCTCGTACCAAACCATTGCAATATAGGAGTTGTTGGAGTTGGTTAAATTGAACGTATTATCAATTAATCCCATTTGTTCTGCACTCATATCTTCAGGGAAATTACGAACAAAATGTACCCATTCTTGCGGTGTCCAATCTGTTGTTATGGCTTTATCGATTGTATTTGTTTCTACAAACTCGTGAACTGTTTTTTCTACGTTTTCAAATTTATCAGAAACAATAATCGCTTGGTTTTCTGGGATTCCTGGCTCGTAAATCCATTCTTCTGTATTGAAGGTAATTCCGTTTTTTATTAATAGGTTTTCATTTAAATAGGTTACAAACTTTTCGGTAGTCATGGTTGAAAAAGCGTGAGATTTAAAATAGTTCTTCAAGAAAATATCAAATTTTTCACGACCAACCGTTTCTTCTAATGTTCTTAAAAACAGGTAACCTTTATCGTATGCAATACTGTTCATGCCATCATCTGGGTTGCGTCCTTTTAAGTGTAATTTCAGTTTTGTATCATTTGGAGTGTCTTTAAAACCTTCCAATTCTTCTTCTAAATCTTGACGTCCAATTCTAGCTAACATATTTGCGCGATCTTTTCCGTAAAGGGCTTCCATAATGCGCATTTCAAAATAAACAGTAAAACCTTCGTTAAGCCAAAAATCGTCCCAAGTGGCATTGGTTACTAAATTTCCAGACCATGAATGCGCCAATTCGTGAGCAATAAGCGATGTTAAACTTTTATCGCCAGCAATTACGGTTGGTGTTGCAAAAGTTAAACGTGGGTTTTCCATACCTCCAAACGGGAAACTTGGTGGTAGCACAATAACATCAAACTGTTCCCATGCATATTTACCGTAAAGTTTTTCCGCGGAAGCGACCATATCTTCCATATCCGAGAACTCATAAAAGGCTTTGTCTAACATAGATTTTTCTGCATAAACACCTGTTCTATTGCTTATAGGTTTGTATGCAATGTCTCCAACAGCAAGAGCAATTAAATAAGGCGAAATAGGTTGCGTCATTTTAAAATAGTAAACACCATCTTGTGTTTTTACCTTTGGGTTTTCTGCACTCATAACCGCCATAAGCTGTGCTGGCACTTCAACTTTAGCATTGTATGTTAATCTAATTTGCGGGCTATCTTGTATCGGGATCCAAGTACGCGTTAAAATAGCTTGGCCTTGTGTGAATAAAAAGGGTTGGTCTTTATCGGCTGTTTGCTGAGGTTTTAACCATTGGAGTGCTTCGGTTTTGTTCGTTGTTTTATAAAAGATAGTAATTTGCTTCGTATCTTTTTTAATTGAAATTTTTAATGGGTTCCCAAGTGTTTCATCAAAAGCACCTAAAGAGAAGTTCGTGTCTTCACCATCGGCTTGTACGTTTTCAATATTTAAAAATTTTGAATCAAGTATAATTTCCGAAGCATCGTTATTACTAATTAGATAGGATGCTGTTCCCGAAATAATTTCAGTTTTAAAATCTACTATAATATCCAAGTCTAAATGGGTTATTACAGCTTGATTTGGTTTTGCAAACGAGTGCGGTTCTTCAATATAAGTCATTAAAGGTTCTGTTTTTTTAGTGTTTTGGCAGCTTGAGAACAATAGTAGGATGCAGCCAAAAAGTGAAATAATGGTTTTCATATAGAATTAAAATAGTTTGAATATAGTTACGAAGTTACTCGTTTTTGTTTTAAAAGCAATAAATAAACCAAGGTCGAAAAAATAAAACGTACATTCGCAGCTTAATAATTCGAGGTGATGTTTTATACATAAATTGTCATCTCAACGGCTCGAAAAAAGAGCTTACTAAACAATTTATATGTCATTTCAATCTTTAGGCCTATCCGAAGCCTTGCTAAAAGCGATTAGCAAAAAAGGATACACTACTCCAAGTCCAATTCAAGAAAAAGCGATTCCTCCAGTATTGGAAGGACACGATGTTTTAGCTTCGGCGCAAACGGGAACAGGAAAAACAGCAGGTTTTACATTACCGCTTTTACATCTTTTATCGGAAAACCCGAAAGAAAAATATAGACCAATTCGTGCTTTAATTTTAACGCCAACGCGTGAATTAGCAGCACAAGTTTATGCTAATGTTAAAGAATATAGTGAGTTTTTAAATTTGCGTAGTGCCGTTATTTTTGGTGGTGTAAACCAGAAACCACAAGTAGCAACACTTCGCCAAGGAATTGATGTTTTAGTTGCAACTCCAGGACGTTTGTTAGATTTACAAAACCAAGGTTTACTATCACTTAAACGTGTGGAAATTTTTGTTTTAGATGAAGCAGATAGAATGTTGGATATGGGTTTTTTACGCGATATTGAACGTGTTATTAAATCGATGCCAGAAAAGCGTCAGAATTTGATGTTTTCAGCAACGTTTTCAAAAGATATTAAAAAGTTAGCTCATGGGATTTTAAACCACCCAGTACAAGTTGAAGCAACTCCAGAAAACACAACGGTTGATGCGATTACTCAAAAAGTATATCGTGTTGCCAAAGGTTCTAAAACAGGGTTAATTATTAAATTAATTTCTGAAGGTAATTGGAAACAAGTTTTAGTTTTTGGACGTACTAAACACGGGGCAAATAAGCTTTGTGAAAAATTAGATAAGGCAGGGATTACAGCTGCAGCTATTCATGGGAATAAAAGTCAAGGTGCGCGTACAAAGGCTTTAGCAGGTTTTAAAAGCGGACGCGTTCGTGTTTTAGTTGCTACAGATATTGCGGCACGTGGATTAGATATTCCATTATTACCACATGTTATCAATTTTGAAATTCCAAATATTCCAGAAGATTACGTACATAGAATTGGTAGAACGGGTAGAGCAGGAGCAAAAGGTTTAGCGCTTTCTTTAGTGAGTGCCGATGAGACTTCTTTTTTACGTGATATTGAGAAGCTTATTGAAATGAAGATTCCTGTTGAAATCGTGGAAGGTTTTGAGCCAGATCCAAATGCATCTACAGCACCAATAAAACAAGGACAAGGACGCCAAAATAGAAATTCTAGACCATCTAATAAATCTGGAAACTCTAGTAGTAAAAGCTCTAGTAAAAGTAGTGGTTCAAGACGACCAAAGCGTAACTCTGACCGTCGAAATTAGAACATGCAACAGGTTTTAAAAGATAAAATAATTGACGTTTGTAATAAAAAGATAGCTGTAAAAGGAGACACCGTTGGTGTTTCCTTTTACGCTTTTTTTAAAAACAAAAATGATAATCCAGAATTGTTAATGGAAGCCGCTACTTGGTGGATTGAAACCCATAAACTGGATCATTTTGAAAAAGCGGTTAAAATAAAAGCATTAGTAAATGGAATCGCAACCAAATAACCCCTTACACGGTATAAAGCTAGAGCAAATTATTAATGATTTGGTTGAGCATTATGGTTGGGAATACATGGGGTACAATATAAAAATTAAATGTTTTACAGATAATCCATCGGTAAAATCGAGTTTGAAATTTTTGCGTAGAATGCCGTGGGCACGCACAAAAGTGGAGAACATGTATTTAAAAATGCTGAAGAATAAAAATAGAAGCTAGGTTATACTTCGTTTTCAATTATCTTAATATTCTAATCTTATCAGAAACGCTACCGCGTTCACCAATTCTCGCAGCTAGAAGTATCATTTTAATTGTGAATTTATGATTGGTTATCGTTTTTGAGAATTCGGCTATCTCTCCATCACGCTTCAATATAGCATTGTTTTTTGAAAGTATATCTGGTTGATTAACCATGGTGTTGGCAAACTTCCAAGCTCCATCGCGAGCCATATTCATACTAAAGTTTATTAAAAAGTCATCGACCTTATTCGTGAATTTTAAGATTTTGAGAAGGGTTGGCCAAATTTCAGACAAATCGGCTAGTACATCATTAATTAATGCGGAGAGGATATCATTTATTTTGTTGAAATCGGACTGTAAACTTCTAATTGTTGAAGGGTTTGATATTTCGGCTGCGGCAATACCTAAGTCTAAATTAATATGTGCATTCATTCCTAAAAGTAAATGTTGAAGTACGATAGGTGGCCAAGTAAAGGAAGTATCAAAAGTTGATTGCCAAGATTTAGAGACTGGTTGATTTTGTTTATAATTTGAATAAGCCATTAAATAGCGATTGGCAAAAATAACATCTAACTTCTCCATTCTTACATCATCATCAAAATAGTTTGTGCCGAGTTTATTTTTAACCGTTAGAGTTACTTTTTGATATAGCGCCGCAAAATAACCAAGTGTGCTTTCTTCTTTTATAGAAGTTTGGATAATGAATTCTAAATGCTCAATAACTTCATCAATGGTAGTTGCAATCATTTTATTGAAATTTAGAGTTATACTTTAATTAATCAAAATCTCTAATATTTTTATAGCGGCTTCGCTAATTTTAGTTTTAGGATCAAAAATGGCAATAACGCCTGCATCAATCAAAAAATGATAATCTTGTTTTGATATTACGCCCTCAATGATAACCATAATATCTTCACGTTCATAAGCTTTAAGCGCATCTATAACTTCTAGAACGAGTGTTTTGTGTCCTGTTGTTAACGAGGAAATATTTAAAATATGTATATCGTTTTCTACAGCTTGCTTTGCAACTTCGGTAGGCGATTGGAATGATGGACCAATATCAACATCAAAACCAATATCGGCATAACTTGTGGCAATTATTTTCGAGTTCTGATCATCTTGTCCCATTTTGGCAACCATAATTCTAGGGCGTCTTCCGTCTTGCTCGGCAAAAATGTCGGCTAATTCTTGAGCTTTATTAAAGGATATATCTTTTTTTATTGCTTTGTTATACATATCAGAAAATGATTTAGTTTGAGACTTTATGTCTTCCAAATTCTACTTCTAAAGCCTTGGTTATTTCACCTATAGTAGCGCGTTCGCGAGCAGCTTCAATAGCTAAAGCTAATAAATTATTTTGTGCTGTGCGAGCAGCTTCCGTTAAATTTGATAAAGCTGTTTTTACGTTTTCAGAATTTCTATTTGCTTTTATTTGTTTTAAACGGTCTATTTGATTGTTTCTAACCGTTTCGTTATTAGTTTCAAGCGTAGAAATAGAATCTTCTTCTTCAAGAACATATTTGTTTACTCCAACAATAATGTCTTGATTAGAATCAATTTTTGCTTGTTTTTTAGCAGTAGCTTCTTCAATTCTAAGTTTAGGGATTCCTGCTTCAATAGCTTTACTCATACCTCCAAGAGATTCTATTTCTTCAATTAAAGTCCAAGCTTTGTTTGCTATATCGGCGGTTAGTTTCTCTACAAAATAACTGCCTGCCCATGGGTCTACGGTCTTTGTTATTTGTGTTTCGTCTTGTAAATATATTTGTGTGTTTCTAGCAATACGTGCCGAGAAATCGGTTGGTAACTCAATGGTTTCATCTAAAGTGGAGGTATGTAAACTTTGAGTGCCTGCAAATACCGAAGATGTAGCTTCAATAGTTGTTCGAGTAATATTATTAAAAGGATCTTGTTTTGTTAAACTCCAACCAGCCGTTTGAGAATGTGTACGCAATGATAATGATTTTGGGCTCTTCGGGTTAAATGGCTTGATTAGTTTTGCCCATAACATTCGTGCGGCTCGCATTTTGGCAATTTCCATAAAATGATTCATGCCAATTCCCCAAACGAAAGAAAGTTTTGGCGCAAATGCGTCTATATCTAAGCCAGCATTAAGTCCTTTTTTTATATACTCCAAACCATCGGCTAGGGTATAAGCCAATTCAATATCACAGGTAGCTCCAGCTTCTTGGATGTGGTATCCAGAAATACTGATGCTATTAAACTTCGGCATGTTTTTGTTTGTGAATTCAAAAATATCCGAAATAATTTTCATTGATGGTGTTGGCGGATAGATGTCGGCATTATCCAGCATAAACGCCTTTAAAGTATCGTTTTGGATGGTGCCAATTAATTGTTCTAGTTTTACACCTTGCTCTTCTGCAGCTATAATATAAAAAGCCATGATAGGCAAAACAGCTCCATTCATCGGTATGGAAATCGAGATTTTATCGAGAGGAATTTGGTCGAAGAGTATTTTTATGTCTTCAACAGAATCTATAGCAACACCAGACCTTCCAACATCTCCATCCATGCATTCGTAACTGGAATCGTAACCAAGATTTGTTACGGAATCTAAAGTAATTGAAAGTGTTTTTTGTCCTTCTTTTAAACTATGTTTATAAAAAACATTACCATCTTTAGCAGCAGAGAATCCAGCATGATGCCTAATGGTCCAAGGTTTTTCAACATACATTGTGCTATATGGGCCGCGTAAATAAGGTGGTATTCCAGCAGCAAAATTGAGATGTTCTAAATCTTCAACATCCACTTTAGAATATTTCGGTTTAAACGGAATGCCTTCGGAAGTGATAAAGTTTTCAGTTTTATTCACTTCCAAATTTTGGCTTTCAGCTTCTGCTTTTAAAGTAATATGTTGAAGGTTTTTTCTCAATTTTTATTTAGTTATTGGCCTTTTATTAAAATCTACTTTTTGTTCAACAATTGGTTTTTCTTTCACATTAGATAAATCAATATCGAAAAGTTTCGCGTAATACAAATCTAAAGCAATGTAAGTCGCTAAATATTTATCTGAAATTGCAGCTCTATAGTTTCGTGCAATTGGCGTCACGAATAATTGAGGCTTCATACTATTGGTTGTAACTAGCGCATCAAATGTTGTTTTTAAGTTTTTATCTTTTAAGTTACTTGCAATACAATTAATCAAATCGCTTTTGTAATTTAAATGGCTGTCTGGATTGTTTGCATCCCAAAGGCTTCCTTCGTTTTTTAAAGCTTCAAATACTTTTACGGTGTGTGGAGAAACTACATCGGCATATTTTACTCTATTAATAGTAGCATTTCTAAGAAATTGCGAGTAAGAGGTGGTCATGTTTTTTTGTCCGTTTTTAGCATAAAATGAAGCAATATCATCTTCAAAGCTAAATAAGGCTTCATTTATTAAGGCTGTATTTTGGTTTTCACAGTTAATAACGTTGCCTTTTTCTGCAAATTTGTAATCGTTAAAAGTATTTTCTTTTTTACAACTTACAGCGGTTAATGCCACTAATAATAAGATAATGTTAACGGTTGATTTCATTTTGTTTTTCATTTTTTAATCGGGTTTGTTCTACTTGTTCTGATAATCGTTTTTCTATAATGGGAGCAATTAAAGTCTTTCTCTTATTTATTTTTACAAAAGGATAAAGCTGTAATTGGTGTTCCATTTTATCGTTTGGGTTAATGTGTTTATTTGTGCCTAATAAAACACGCTCACCACTATTAAATTGTTGTTGCTCTTTATCTGCACTTTCTTTAATTTTACGTTGAATAGTGCCAGATTTTAACTGATTTAAAAATCCGCCATTACGTTCAATATTTTTAAATAAGTCTAATGCTTTTTCTGCTAATTGTTCTGTTAGCGATTCTATGTAATAGGCGCCATCGGCCGGATTGTTCACTTTATCAAAATAGCTTTCATGCTTTAAAATAAGCAGTTGGTTTCTAGCAATACGTTCTCCAAACTCGTTATCTTTATGGTAAATGGCATCGAAAGGCAAGTTACAAACTGTATTTGCTCCGCCCAAAATGGCACTCATGCATTCGGTGGTTGTGCGTAATATATTGGTATTGTAATCGTAGAGTGTTTTGTTACGTTTTGTTGGCGTGGCAATAATGTGGCAATCTGTATTTATGTTGTATTCTGTTGCTAAAGTACGCCATAGTAGTCGTAAAGCTCTAATTTTTGCAATTTCAAAGAAATAGTTCGATCCTACTGAGATGCTAAATATTGTTTGAATAGTTTGCTTAGTATCTATTTTTAAATGGTTGAGATATTCGTTGGCATGCGCTAAGGCATAGGCTAATTGCTGAACGATATTGGCTCCAGCATTTTGATACAAACTAGTGTTTATATTTATTTGTTTTGAACTCTGAAAACAAGTTTCGAATTTTGAAAAATCATCGGTTAAACTCTTAAACCAGTTGCCCGTTTTAGCAAGGTTTCCGATAATATCAACTGAAATGGTAATGTCCCTTTTCCCCGTAAGGGTTAATATTTTTTCAATAAATTCTACAGATAGAAACTGTAATTCAAAATGAATAGGAATAGCAGAGGTATCTATGTTTTTTAATAAACTTTCAATAGAAATATTTTCTTCGGAAGGAATAATGAAATGAATACGTTCTGCGCCGCGTTTAATTGCATTTACAGCTTTTAAATTCGAGTTTTCAATATGAGCAACAAATATGGTTTGTCCAATTTTCCATGGAGAACCGCTTATTGATGAGGTTGTTGGGTTTTTTTTTAAATCGTCGGTATTATAAAATGGTTTTACAGCAATATCTTCGTTTGAATTCCAGATAAGGGTATCGTTAAAATCAGCTCCATTTAAATCGAACTGAATTTTTTGTTTCCATTGTTTAGTAGAAACCGGATCGAAACCATCAAACAAGCCTTTACTCATCTTTTTTTACTTTTAAACTATCTTCATATTCAATGATGTAAATTTCTTCATTATCACGCTTCATGAAATATTCTTCTCGGGCAAATTTTTCTAAACCTTCTTCCGAGCTTAATTTTTTAATTGCTTTATTATCGTTTTCAATTTCACGCTTATAATATTCTTTTTCATTTTCTAAAGCATCAATATCGGTATTTAATTCGTGATGAATGAGCCAAGAGTTGGCATCGAAAAAAATCATCCAAATCATGAAACCAGCAAATATCACGATAAACCAATTTTTAAAAGGTTTTAAATATTTACTTGTATTTTTATTGAATTTCGCCATTTAGAGTCTGTCGTTAATAATGGTGCGCACAATATCCACCGCAACGGTATTGTATTTATTATTTGGTATAATAATATCGGCATATTCTTTCATAGGCTCGATAAATTGGTCGTGCATTGGTTTTAATGTTGTTTGGTAACGTGTTAAAACCTCGTTTATATCTCTACCGCGTTCGCTAATATCACGTTTTAAACGGCGAATTAAACGCTCGTCTGTATCGGCATGAACAAATATTTTGATATCGAACATATCACGAAGTTCGGGATTTGTTAATATTAAAATACCTTCAACAATCATCACTTTTCGTGGATGTGTTAAAATAGTATCGCCCGTTCTATTGTGTTTTACAAATGAATATACGGGTTGATGTATGTTTTTTCCTTTTTTTAATGCTTTTAAATGTGTTTCTAATAAATCGAAATCTATGGATCTAGGGTGATCGAAATTTACGTTAACACGTTCATCAAGAGATAGGTGAGTATTGTCTTTATAATAGGAATCTTGCGAAATAACACCTACTTCACCTTCAGGTAATTCGTGTAGAATTTGATTTACAACCGTTGTTTTTCCGCAGCCAGTACCGCCTGCAATTCCTATAATTAGCATGTTTTTTTATTTTGTGCAAAGTTAATTAATTGTAAAGGTTTAAGGAATCTTTATTTTTTAATTTTTGCAACGTCGTCTTCGGTAATAATTTTGTCGTTTTTATTACCCCAAGCGTTGGTAATATAATTCATAACATCGGCCACTTCATCATCGCTTAAACCTAAAGGCATCATGCTGCCATTATATATTTTGCCATTAACGACCATTCTACCTGTTTTGCCGAATTTTATGGCTTTTATGCTCTCGATTGTTTCTTTTAAAAGGAAATCGGATTTTGCTAATGGCGGATAAACTTTTTCTACGCCTTTACCGTTTGGTAAATGGCAAGACACACAAAAATCATTATAAATTTCTCGACCTCGAACTATACTTTCTTTTAATGGATCGGTTTTGATATAGGTTGTTTTATCTGGCGTTATCTGGTATAATGAATAGCAAAATAATAGACATAATACAGTTATTTTCATAGTTTTATTTTTTTGGAATAATTTTAAAAATGCCTTTACCTTCTACGGCAACGTAAATATAACCATCTGGAGCTTGGACTACGTTACGTACGCGGCCAATATTTTTAAATAATTCTTCGCGTTTTACTACTTTGTTATTCTCGAGAACTAAGCGTTCTAAATATTGAAATTTTAAGGAGCCTACCAAGATATTATTTTTCCATTCTGGATATTTCCCCGACGTTACAAAAGCCATACCACTTGGGGCGATAGATGGTACCCAATAAAACAAGGGTTGCTCCATACCTTCTTTTTCTGTTATTTCTGTAAATGCTGTGCCACTGTAATTTACGCCATAGGAAATTATAGGCCAACCGTAGTTTTTCCCTTTGGCAAGTATATTAATTTCATCGCCACCTTTTGGTCCATGTTCGTTAACCCAAATTACTCCTGTTTCTGGGTGTTTAGCCATGCCTTGAGGATTACGATGTCCGTAACTGAAAATAGCTGTTTTGGCATTGGGTGTGTTTACAAACGGATTATCTGCAGGGATTGTTCCATCATCATTTAATCTATATATTTTTCCACAATCGCGCGTAATATCTTGTGGGTTTTCGTCACGATTACCACGTTCGCCAATAGAGAAATATAAATAACCATCATTATCAAATGTTATTCTAGAACCAAAATGTTGTCCTTTTTTAGTGTTTGGTCCAGCTTTGTATAATACCTGTTTTTCAACTAAAGTATTGTTGCTTATTTTGGCTCGCATTAGCGCAGTATTGCCACCATCGCCTTCTCCTTCCGCGGAAGCGTATGTAATATATATCCAACCGTTATTTTTATAATCTGGATGAATTTCAATGTCTAATAAGCCTCCTTGTCCGCGAACATAAATATCGGGTAAACCATCTATATTTGTTTTTGTTCCATTTTTAAAAAGAATAAGTTCACCAGCTTTTTCTGTAATAAGTATACCACCATCTGGTAAAAAAGCCATACCCCAAGGCGTGTTTAAATTGGGAACAACTAACTCTGTTGTGTAATTTAAGTTTACAGGTGTTGTTGCTTTTACTTCCGTTTCGGTTTGTTGAGCACAAGCATTTAGTGATAGTGAAATTACAGCAATTATAACGTGAAGTTTTTTCATCTTTTTTGTTTTTTTATAAATTTAGTTAAAACATATAACTTAAGTTTATTCCGGTGTAATAATTTATAGGATTACCTGGGTAATAGTATCTTGGAGCAGTACCGCCAAAGCCAATAGCGTTAATTAGTATTTGCGATGCGTAGTGTTTATTAAAAATATTATCTAGACCAAAATAGGCATTAAGTTTAAGGTGTTTCTTTATGTTGTGCTTGTAGCCCAACTTAATATTCGTTAAACTATAACTGTTAGAAAAAAGCGAGTTGCTATCCGTTATGGGTATGCGCCCCACATATTGATAGTTTATCGTTGCATACATACCCCGTTTAGTATCTAAATCGAGACCTGTATTTAATAGATTTGATGGCACACCAGTTAGTTTGTTTCCTGAGAAATTGTCTCCATTATCTAGAAATTCTTTAAATTTAAAATTGTTTAAAGTATAGGTTACATAATGGTTGAGAGATATCATTTTCGATTCCAACCATTGGTATTTTAAAACTATTTCCAGCCCATCGTGAGTTGTTCTTCCAGCGTTAATACCAATAAATTGGTCGTCACCCGTTCTTCTGGCCACTAAAAGATTACGAACGTCTAACCTGTATAAAGCTAAATTGAGTTTTAAACGGTTGTTGAAAAAAGCATTTCTAGTGCCTATTTCGAAATTCCAGCCGGTTTCTGGTTTTATGTCGGTATTTATTAGTCCATCGGGTAGCAAGGTTTCTTGAGTTGAAGGAGGTGAAAAACCATGACTGATATTCCCGTAAAGACTAACATGATCTGTGAATAAATGTGAAAATCCGAATTTTGGAGATAATATAGCTTTGAATTTGTAGTTCCCCGATTGGTCTGGGTTTTCATTTGTAACAAATTGGTCTAATAGATTGTAAGATGTTTTGTTAAAGTTTAAACCAAGGGAAAATGTTGTTCTTTCTGAAGCTTGATAATTAGTCTCAAAGAAAAGGTTATAATACGTTCTGTTTTCTTTAAATTCAGATAGTTTGTCTCCTTTAATGCTCCCTGTTCCTGCAGGGAAATCTTGATATAGGTTTTCAAAAGTTCTAGATGTATAGGTGTCTTTAAAAAACTCGCCACCAAGAGTCCAATTTACTTTTTTAAAGGATCCTAAAAGGCGGCTTCTTAAACCAAAAGCAGCTGTGTTTTCCGTTAGAATATTAAAAGGTCTTGGTTCGTATGCTTTCTTAAATGAGGTAAAAATACTTGTTATTTGTTTTAGGTTACTTGCGTATTGATGATTCCAAGAACTCCCGAAAATACCACGTTGCGAATCTTCGTAGCCTTTAGATTGTGCCCAAGTAAAAGCTGCTGATTTGGGGTTGTTTGTAAAGGTGCTTTTGTCTATAGAACTTGGTATGAAAGCTTTTAAATCTACATAACTGGCTAAAAATGAAATATCATCCTTTTCACTTAAAAAGTGTTTAGTGTTGATAGTAAAAGTTTGCCGATTGTATTTATTATTATCGCGGTACCCATCGCTTTGTGTGTTGCTATGTATAATTTTAAAACTGTTTTTACCTGTACCGTGATTTATATTTAATAGGCCTTTTATAAGTCCGAACGATCCAAACGAAATATCAGTTTGAAACGACGTCTGATTTAAATAAGCGCTTTGTGGAATTAAATGGATAGTACCACCTAATCCAGCACCATAAATACTAGAGCCAGCACCTTTAATAATTTCAAAGCGGGAGATCGTGCTCAATTCAAAATCTTCAATGTTAGTTTCTCCGTTCCCTGATGTAAGCGGGATATCCAGAAAATAAGCTCTAATTTTTGAAGTTCCATATAGATTCCTGGAACCAATACCTCTAATAGAAATTTTGTTTGTATTTAAAGCTCCCGATTGCATGAACACACTAGGAACTCTGTTTAAAGCATGGATTGGGTTTGTTGTGTTTCCGCGTTCAATATCTTTAGATGTAACTATGTCTATAGTTGTATTTGCTTTTTTTAGTTTTAGGGGTAAATGGTGTGCGTTAACAATAATTTCACTTAAGTGAGAAGGGTTTAGCTCTAACTGAATAGTAGTATAGTTAGATTTTACAAATTCGATTTTTACTTGATAGCCTATTTTTTCAATTTGATATAATCCAGATTTTTGCAGTTTAAAAGCACCTAAAACATTAGAAATTGAAACAATATGGTTTAGGCTATCTTTAATTGTTACATTTTCAAGCGGAGTTCCGTTTTCGCTATCAATAATTTTGCCTGTTATAATTTGTTGAGCATTTATATTTAAGCCTCCAATAAGCAAAATAATAAACGTTATTATTTTACTGAAATACAAATGGTTATGCTTTTTCATTTTCTGTTTGTGTGAGTTTTTATGTCAGGTTATGCTAATATTAAATGCAACTTGTTTTATTCTTATAAAGGTTAAAAATAATTTTTTTAAAAATTATATAAAATATTTAGTGCATATATTATATAAAAAAGTATATTTGCATCCCGTTAGAGATAACTATTCGGGGTGTAGCGTAGCCCGGTTATCGCGCCACGTTTGGGACGTGGAGGCCGCAGGTTCGAATCCTGCCACCCCGACTAACCTAGAGATAGGGAAGATAAAAACACTGTTAATCGTATGATTTTCAGTGTTTTTTGTTTTATATGTTATTGTTTGATATCATATAATAAATACAGAGTATGAACGCTCATTCTAAATTTGAGTTTTACACTTAGGTGAATAAATATATGATGATACTTATAAAGGTGCTTTTACTAAAAGCAGTGCTCTTTTACTTGTTTTTCACAAGAGTACGCTGCTAACGAAAGTTTTATTCTTCATTTTTTAAAGTATTTATATCATTGATTAGCGCTTTCATATCTAAAGCTACGGTGCCATTATAAATACCTCGAATTTTTTTGCTTTTGTCTACTAAAATTAAATGCTCGGTATGTAGAAACTCTGTGCTATCTCTACTGAAACCAATATCTTCTTCGGCATAATAAGATTGTCTCGCTAATTTATAGATGTCACTTTTTGAACCTGTTAGAAATTGCCAATTCTTATTGGTTATGTCATGAATCTTCTTGTAAGTGTTTAGTTTACTTGGCGTATCTATCCAAGGTGTAACAGAATAAGATAGAAAGACAAGGTCTTTATTGTTTTGCAAGCTATCACTAACTATTTTTAAATTATCTGTCATTATTGGGCAAATACTACCGCAAGTCGTGAAAATAAAATTGGCAACGTGTATTTTATTTTTAATTATATTTTGATTCACCAAAACACTATCTTGATTTAAGAATTCAAAATCAGCAATAGTATGTGTAATTTCTTTTTGAACGCTAGATTTATCCTTTATAAATACAGGGGTAAAAGTCGGGTCATTATAGTAAGGCAAAGCTATGGTGTCTTTTATATTCTGAAGCTGCTTTTTGTTTCCATTACAACCAATGAGTAAAATACTACTTATTAAAAAAAATACTATCCGATACATTTACACAGTTTTTAGTTCCTAATAACCCATATCTTTTACCACTAATGATAACGTAGTTTGCTCTAATTTTCCCGTTATCATACCATAGTTTTTGTGAGCCTTCCTCTTGTCCGTTGGTATAATGAGCTAAATGAAATAAAAACCCATAGCTATTCCATTCTTTTAATTCACCTTCATAGGCATCCTTTTTGGCTGTATATTCAAATCTTTTATTTCCATTTTTCCAAAAGGCAATTTGCTTACCGTTTTTTTGTCCAGAAGAATAATGTCGCAATTCCTTTAATTTATTATCAGTGTACCATTTTTTTGAAGCACCTTCTTTTAACCCATTGTAATAACTTTCTATTAAAATCGTATCTACGGACCCTGGATGTAGTTCGTAAACGAAACCTGAATAGATTTTGTCTTCCAAATAGAGTGAACTGGTTTTTGTTGTGGTATTTGATTTTAAAACAAATGAAGCTGGAATGTTTTTAATAATAACAGTTTTATTTGTTTCGTTTTTACAAGAACACATGCAAATAATCAGGAAAATTAAATGGGCGTATTTCATTACTGTGTTACAGTTCCTGGTGTTCCATAATATCCGTTTCCGTTTATATAAGGGTCTGTATTGGTAATATGATAGTGATAAATACCATCAGGGTAATCTTCGGTAGCGTGGTTATGACCATGATATGCATCTAATCCAGTAACGTCCATTTCATTTTCTTCAGGACCATAAACAGGAAAACCATCTAAAAGAAAACCAAGTAGTGCAGACCTGCTAGCCGTTACGGTTGTTAAATATAGTGGTTCAATATGATAATGGAAGGTTCCGTTTGCTGTTGGGTGTCCCAAATATTTATCAAAACTTTGAAACTCGTCTGTAAGCGGCTGGTTAGGTCCTGCATATTGATTAAATAGAGGTACTCCGTTTAATGAAACACCGATGGCTCCAAGTGGTGTTGCTGCATGATTAGTAGCTACTGTTGGGTTTAAAGGGATTTTAAAGGTGTAATCAAAAGAAGCTATTGTATTGGGATTTTTTTTGAAAGTATAACCTTCGAAAGTTGTACCACTAAAATCTTCGTATAACTCACTTGAAGTTGGGTAATAAACACTCTTATGGTCTGGTGTGCCATTTGTATTTATGGTAATATAAGTGCCATCGCTTGTAATACTTGTTGCACCATAAATTTTTAAATACACATCAGGAACTTCTATAGTTTCAGGGGTTGTTACTTTATCGTCTTCATTACAACTAGCAAGGCTTAAAAAGATCATTATTATGGTGAAGTTTTTAATATATTTCGATTTCATATAGATTCTATTTTGATTAATGTTTTTTTGTTGAAATATTTTCGATGGCAGCTACTTGTAAGAGTAGTATTGGATATATTGCACTTCATTTTCAAATAGGGAAGTCTATAGCAAGTAAGATTACAATGATAACGCTTATTTACTTTTAATAACTAGAATATTTCCTAATCTTGAATATTTCAGAGCTCTTATTTGTATTCGTGCTCTCTGGTGAATAGTCCCAAACTTCTTCTCCAGTTTCAGAGACCTCTATAATGCGTGCTTCAATTCCCGAGCAAATGATGGTATTGCCGGATTCTAAACGATAAACTCCCGATATATGATCAGAATAAAAATCATTTGAATATTGCCATATAAGCTCATCTAACTTTGTGATTTCTAATACTTCTGATTTATTGTTACCTGCATTATTGTTAAAGACTAAAATATTTCCATTATCTAAAAGAGTAGCATCATGCTGACCAGATAGAGTGCCATTAACAGATAGAGTGGTTGTTATTTCTTTACTTTCTTTATTGATTAAATAGAGTTTATTTTGACTTCTGGAACTTATTAAAATAGAGCCGTTTTTATAATCAATAGAGTTAAAATGAAGAAAGTCTGTTTTATCATTATCGTTTGGAATAAGGCCACCGTCATTTATTGCGCTCCATTCCCAAATAACCGAATTGTTAGTTTTGTCTATTAGTAATATGTTTTCATTCCAGTATTCTTCTCCATTGTATTCTAGAAGTTCCCATGTAAGAGCAATTATTGTATTTTCATCTACCTCTTTAAAATCGTGATGAAATGTAGAGTTGTCACTATCTTTTTGAACAGACCAAATAACATTGCTATTATCGTTTAGTTCTTCGATAATTCCTCCAACAGCACCACCACTAGAAAAAACTCCTGCTTTAGCTTCGGGTGTGGACCCTAAACGAAGAAGGTTATTGTTTTTAGATAAATAAGACCCCCCAGAAGTTTGGAATGAAGATGTCCATGATTTTACATCATTTCCTATGGTATCGATTAGATGTATTGTTTTGTCTCCCATAAAAGAGTAAAGAACATATCCATCGCTAAGTTTACCTATTGTATCATCTATTGGTGTCTCTATATTACCACTATTGGAATCTTTTTCGCAAGAGAAAATTAAAAAACCAGTGATTATAATTATTAAAAATTTTAAGTGTTTCATATTCAATTATTTTTGGCTTCTTATTTAAGAGCGTTAATTTAAAAGTGCGTTATGGTATAAGTGCTTAATTTACATCTCTTACACATCTAATAAAATTATAAACATAGCGAACATCACCTTGTGGACCAAAATTATCAGGAAAATCTGTTGCATCTCCAGATTTAGGATCATTACGTTGTGCTCCGGCACCATGTACATCCATTAGATTACCATTCATTACGCCTTGAGCTTTTCCAAAGCAAAAATAAACGGCATCGGTATATGGAGTTGGTCCATCTTGTAATGGTGAGCTGGACCAATAGTAACCATACTGTCCAGTATTACCATCGGTATCAATAATAGGAGTACAAGAAAATAATGGGTCTATCGCTGGTGAAGAAGTCGTTGAAGGGCTTCGTGTATAATCAACAATACTCTGTAATTCTTTAGCATTCGGCATTCTCCAGTCGCCATGTTCGGCAAGTGTAAGTGACTCGGCGTAATCTAATGCGTTTTCCCAGTCGTAAGTATTACCATTATCTGCTTGTTGCCACATTAAACCTGTTGCAAGGTCTGTAATAGTACCATCACCATTGTCTGTAAAGTTGTTTTCGCCATAAGATTCGTTACCTCTTACCATTCTAAAATACATAGTGTTAGGAGAACCATCTGCAGGCTTATATTTAGGGTATCCTTTTAATCGACCATCAACAAAATTATAACCAAAAATGGCCTCATCTCCATTCATTATAAGTCCCGCATAATGTGTTTTAGACCAAGTTTGTCCATCTATTTCTCTTTCTCCTATAGATTCATCTCCAATAGGTTGTTCAAAATAATTGGTATCGATAAATAGGTCTACGGCATCATCGCCAAAGCATCTTCCTGTAAAATTAGCTAATGAGTACAATTCTTTGATAGTAGGTATTCTCCAGTCTGTATGATCCCCCAAACTTATAGTTTCTACTAATGCTGCAGCATCTGAATAAGACATTTTATCGCCCATATCTTGTTGCCACATTAAACCTGTTATATTATCAGTAACTGTTCCGTCACCATTGTTGGTATACGATGGTTGATTTCCATTGTAAGTTGCGTCTTGCCCGTAAAAATCTTGCCCCGAAGTTGGTGCTGTTATTAGAGCATCATTACTGTAAAACTCGAAAACACCTGTATCTACAATTGGATAGGTTTTGTCTGTTGTGTCCAAAGTAGAAGCATCATCTGATATCTCTGATTCGTCATTATTACATGAAAATAATGTAATGGTAAGTATAAAGATTGCTAAAAAATTAATATGTTTAATATTCATGTTTTTTTTATTAAAGTCAAATTTACTTACTGTATAAGTTTAAAGAAAAAGGTATAAATAGAATACATTGTTTCATCAATGAAAATCTAGATTTAAGAAATTTGAATTATTATTCTGTTATATCTCTTACACATCTTATAAAATTATATACATAGCGAACATCGCCTTGAGGTCCAAAAAACTGCGGGTAATTATCTTTACTTCCACTTTTAGGATCGCTTCTTTGGCAGCCCGCACCATGAACATCCATTAATGTTCCTCTCATTTTTCCTTGTCCCTCGCCAAAAGCAATATAAACAGCACTAGCAGATGGATTTCGACCATCTAAATGTGTTGTGCTCGTCCAAAAATAAGGGTACTGTCCAGACTTTCCTTCTGGGTCATTTATTTCTGTTGTGTTGAATATAGGGTTTGTAGCCGGAGAATTTGTTGTTTGAGGCGACCTTGAGTAATCTACAATACTTTGTAGCGCTTTGGTATTGGGTAAACGCCAATCGGAATAGTTTGCGAGTTCTAAGTTTTCGGCATATTCTAAAGATGATTCCCAATCTCGTCCTTTTCCATCATCAGTTTTTTGCCACATTAATCCGGTAGCATAATCGCTTATTGTACCATCTCGATTATCGATAAAATTATTTTTTCCATATTCAGTATTTCCTCGAACCATACGGAAGTACATGGTGTTTTCATCTCCTGTTCTGGGTTTATATTTAGGATAGCCCTTGATTCTTCCATCAACAAAATTAACGCCAAAAATAGTGGCGTCTTTTCTCATAGTTTTGCCTACATATTCTGTTGCCGACCAAGTTTGTGCATCAATTTCACGTTCCCCAATATTTGTGTTTCCAAGTGGCTGATTAAAATATTCGGTATCAATAAACTTATCTATGGCAACAGCGCCTTTAACTTTACCCGTAAATAAAATAAGTGAATACAATTCTTTTATTGTTGGAACTCGCCAGTCTGTATAACCTCCAAGGTTTGATTCTTTAGCTTTTTTAAAGGCCTCATCAAAAGTCATTTTTGCTCCCATATCTTTTTCCCAAACCAAGCCAGTAACGTGGTCTGTAATAGTGCCGTCGTTATTATCGTTGTAAGATGGTTGATTGCCAGTGTATGTTGCATCTTGCCCATAATAAGGCTGTGCTTTGGTTGGTTCTGCTATTATGGCTTTATCGCTATAAAATACTTTTACACCTGTATCTACAATAGCATAGTTAGATTGGGCTTTTGCCACAGAAATAACCGACAAAAATAGGCTAAGCGCCGTAAATAGTTTTTTGCTATAATATATCATTTCTTTATTTTTAGTATTAACTTACTATAAAGATCTAAAAGATAAGAGTCAAAAAAAAGTAATATCAACGGAACCCAGTATTTAATCAATGGAATTTTAGCTGAAAAAGTTGTTACTAATAAATTCTTTAAATTGATCGATGTAAGTGTCGCTCACAACAATAAATCTTTTATCGCTGTAAATAATTCGGTTACGTTCTACGGTAATAATATGGTTGAGGTTAACAATAAAGGAACGGTGAATACGCATAAAATTTTCCTGAGGTAATACTTCTTCAATATTTTTAAGACGAATTAATGTTTTTACAGGAGCTCTATTTACTAAATGGATACAGACATATTCTTTTTGAGATTCTAGATATTCTATATCGTTAAAATTGATTCGGATATGCTTTTGTCCAGATTTGATAAACAGGTAATCACCAGTCTTTTTAATTTCTGTTTTTAGAAGCGTATCTTTTTTTATAAAGTCTTCAGCTTTGGTAGATGCAGATAAGAAATCGTTGTATTCAATTGGTTTTAGCAAATAATCTACAGCATTTACTTTGTAGCTTTCTATGGCATAATCACTATAAGCTGTGGTGAAAATTATTTTAGGCGGATTTTTAAGTGATTTGGCCAATTCCATACCACTAAGATCTGGCATATTAATATCTAAAAACATCAAATCTATAGCGTTAGTTTTCAGGTATTCCTTAACCAATGATGCATTCGTGAATTTTGCAGAAAGTTGCAGAAATGGCGTTTGCTCAATGTAAGAAACAACCTGCCTCAATGCTAGAGGTTCATCGTCTACTGCTATACAGGTTATCATATAGGTATCTTAATAGTTGAATTAAATATCTTGTCGTGCTCTGTATGGGTAAATGTATAATTATTTTTGAAAAGTAATTTAAGGCGCTTTTCAGTATTTTCTATACCTATTCCAGGCTGTTCTTTGGGTTTTTTCTTTTTATGTAAACTGTTGGATATACTAAATTCAAGCTCGTTTTTATGAATAAATAAGTTAATATGAACGAATGATTTTTCATCATAGCTTATACCATACTTAAACGCGTTTTCTAGAATGTTTGTGAAAAGTAATGACGGAATAGTGATATCGGGTAGCTGTTCTGGTAAGTTAAATTGAATATCAATCTCTTCGCTAAACCGTAATTTCATGAGTTCAATATAACTATTAATGAAATTTATTTCTTTTATTAAAGTAGTTGGCGTTGCGTCGGATTCGTATAACAAATGGCGCATTAATACAGAAAGTTTGGCAATGGAACTTTTTGCTTCTTTAGTATCGAAATCAACCAAGGAATGAATATTATTGAGTGTATTCATTAAAAAGTGCGGACTAATTTGATTGCGTAAAAATGCTAATTCATTTTTAATATTTTCTTTTTCTATCTCGGCTTTTTCCTGCAGTCCCTGTGCCCATTTTACAGAAAGGTTCATTCCTGTATCAAAACCTACCAATAAAATTGATAATAATATAAGGTTTATATAGGGTGGTGTTGCAGATGTTGGGGCTTCTTGTTTTCTTGTCTTTCTTTGTCTGAGTTCTTTATTAGAATCAGGAAACTGCAGTAGATTTTGCCCGTGTAATGGTGGTGCTTGTTGTGGGTTTTCCTGTTGCCGTATTGTTATAGAGCCAAGAACGGTTAGTGCAATTAATAGCGTTGCAGAAAGTATATATAAAGAAACTCTAGATTTAAATAAAAACAGAGGAATTAAAATAACTCTGTTTATGCAAAATATAATGAGTAGCGGTAAGTAATCGAACCAAACATTAAAAATGATGTTCCAATTAACTGTATCGACGTTAATCCACTGAAAGAATAGGGGTGCGGTAAATAATAACAACCAAAAGGCTGAAATAAAAATTAACTCAAAAATCTTTGAATTGCGTTTGTTTAAGAATTCTAGATTCATAATACTTTTTAAGCTCTATTAAGATACTGTAAAACTGCAATTATTATGGTTAGAATTCAAATATTTTCAATAGAAAGGCTGTTTGAGTCAATAAAAACTTATAGTTGAGGTTTAGGATGTTCTAAGGGGGTGAAACTAGATTAATGATTTTATTTCATTTTAAATGGCTCAATTATGCTCTCAAGTTCGCGTATCTTTTTTTTGAAACTACAAGATTAACATGATAAAACAAATCCTCTGTTAGCTGTTCTGTAGTCGTATATAAATCGATAATAGGAATTGTATCAATTTTTTTTCAACAAGCGTCCAAATTGCTTTTTTTTTGAAGTATATCTGAAATCCGGGACTCAATATCTTTTGCTGTTACTCAATACTCACTCAAAGTTTTGCTTTTAGTATTTCGTTTATACTAAAATATTTTTAGACTTTATAAAATATTCAAATCCTATTGAAAAAGCCCCATTTCGTCAACTTTAACTCTAATTCGTCGATTACCATTTTCAAGTGTGATTTTGTATAGTTTTTTTGTCTTACTAGATTCGTGATAATTAACTAAATACACGTTTTTTGTTACAGACCAATTTGGAAACCTGTTATTAATCGCTTTTACAACGAGACTAGGTAATTCTGTATCAGTATATCTTTCTGCAGTACTCAATAAAATTCCCTTATCGTTATAGGAAGCAAGTACTTTCCCTTCTGGAATAATAAAATATACATCGTATAGATCATTTTCATCAGTATAGACATCCAAATCCTTTATATTGAAATCACTTACTTTTATTTGCAGGTTTTCAACCGGAATGGCGGCTTCTTCTGAATTTGCGCTGCTCAAGTATTTATAATTATGAACAATATAAACTTCGGGAAGTTGTACCGTTAAGGTTGGCTCTTGGGCATTTATTTGGGAAGTTAATCCCAATATTAATAAACCTAGGATTATTTTATTCATGACTTTAAGTATTAAAAGTTAATATGAAATAAATGTATCCATATAAATCAAGATAGTAAATGATAACCATCAGTTATAAAGACGATTAAGGAGGTTTTTATTTTGCTCACTAGAGTAAAAAAACTAGAATAGTAAGAATTATTTTTTTATTAAAAAGCCATTGATATAATAGAATTAAAGTGTTATTCTTTGCGCTTTAATTTAATTAAAGTTATTTCTGGTCGCATTCCCAATCTACCTGGAAATCCAAGCCAACCGAGGCCTCTATTAACATATAAAGACTGATTATTATGTTGATATAAACCAGCCCAATGTTTGTACTTATATTTTATAGGACTCCACGAATTATTTTTAAAATTAATGGCAGCTTGCATACCATGGGTATGTCCGGAAAGGGTAAGTGCGATATCTGTTGCATCTATAACCTCTTCGTTCCAATGGTTAGGATCATGAGAAAGTAAAATTTTAAATACAATATCTGAAGTGTTTTTTAAGGCTTTTTGCAAATCACCATATTGCTTAAACGGAGGTTTTCCCCAATTTTCGATACCAATTACGGCTATTTTATCTTGATTAATTTGAATGATTTCGGATGTATTTAATAATAATTTGAAATCTATATTTTTATAAAACTCTTTAATTTTATTTAAGTTTTCTTCTTTTTTTTCATCAGAATTCCATTGGCTATAATCACCATAATCATGATTTCCAAAAATGGCATATTTACCTTTTTTAGCAATTAATTTTTTGAACACTTTATCCCAGCCAACCAGTTCCCAAGCATAATTATTAACTAAATCTCCGGTAAAAAAAATTAGGTCTGGATGCAAATCATTTATTAGCTTAATCGCTTTTTCTAAAACTTTATAGCGGTAATTAAAGCTACCCAAATGCAAATCGGATATTTGAACAATTTTTAAACCATCAAACGATTTAGGTAAATTACTAAACTCTATTTTATGACGATGGATTTTAAAATGATACACCGCTTTAAATATGGAATACATAACAATATAAAAGGGTAGAAATCCAGAGAATAAACCAATAAGAGGAATAATAATTAAGGATTCTTTTTCTGAAAATATATAGTTGCTGAAAAATAAAATAGAGATTATTATAACAAATAAAAATTTAGGAATAAAAGAAGAAATCGTAAGTCCATACAATGATGAAATTAGCAATTGTTTACGTTTTGGGTTAATATCATCTAATTTTATTTTTAGGACAATAATTGCCGATATTAAACCAACAGTAAATGACCAAAATAAAATATTAATAATAGTTTTTAAAAGTACTGATGGAATTAATTTGGTAATAGACTGTAACCAATAAAATGCTGCAATATCTATTAGCAAGATTGCTAAACATAATAGCAAGATTGTAAATAATGAATAAGTGCGCATAGCGTATTTGTTTATGTTTTTACTTTTTTAAGCGGCGCTTGTCTCTCAAAGCCCAATAAATTCCTTTTACATCTGATGCCCAATTATCGAACATATAAATGAGAGTGATTTCTTCAAAGGTTTCTAATAGCCCAATAACAATCATTATAAAGAATAAAGTATATTCTGGTGTAAAAAATAGCGACCATAGAATAAATAAACTTTGAAAAACGGCTGATAGTTTCGCTAAATACGTATGAAAAGCAGTGGCTTTACCATACTTAAAATACGCTATCAGCATTTGAATAATGTAAGGAACAAAAGCGATAAGAATTAAAATTAGGTTTTCTTTTATGAAATCATTTTCAAAATATAATAACCCAGTTAGACCAACTATAAGTGTTATTTGGTCTCCAAAAGAATCGAGTTGCGACCCTCTTGGACTTGTAATTTTTAACTTCCTTGCTAAATAACCATCAATAGCATCGGTAGAGTAACTTATTAATAGGAGCCAAGTAAAAATCAATCTTAAATCAAACCAAATTAAAGCCAATAAAAATGGTGCAGCAAATATTCTATAAAATGAAAACCAATCAGCAATATTGAAGTTTTTAAAAGTAAGCATATATCATTCTTTGCTATAAAAATAGATTATATTAGTGGGATTAATCATGAGCTTTATCAATTAAGCTATTTTTTTAGTTAAAAATCCGTAATGTTTCGAGGAGCTTTATTCCAAAGATTTTACAAGCTAATTCTAAACTTCTTTTCCTGTTTTTAATTTCTTGAGACGTTCAATATGCTTAGGTTTACTTGGGAAATATACTTTTTACTAATAAAGTGTATCAAGCTCAAAATATGACCAATATTATTGTTTTTGTATCATTAGGACAGGCTTTTACAGTATTAGGTTTATTAATTTTTGAAATCTTTTAAAAGAGAGCCTTAACGTATTGGTTTTGTTATGTAAAGAAGAACCGTTTATTACATTATTTGAGATAATTTATATCGTGTAGTTAATAATCCTTGAACATCTTTTATGGGTTTAAAACATCCTTTTAGACGCAATTTTTCAGATTTACTTAAAGTTTGAAGTTTCAAGTATCTTCCGGAATCATTGTGTAGCAATCCTTGTTCAGATCGATGCCTTTGTAAAATTTTAAATGAATCGATACAAGACTCATATAGGTCTTTATTTTGAGGTTCCAATTCTGCTAAAGTTTGATAACGATCTATGGTGTTAACCTTGTTTTCAATTTGATGAGAAAGTGTTAATAGTCTTGCCGCATCAATTAAAGGCATTAAAGCTCTTGCTTTTAAATCGAATTCATTTTTATGTGCTCCATTAGATTCTACAATTAATTGTCTGAAAAATCCAATAGGAGGTGGGTTTAGTATAGCATTTCGTCCTAGGTAATTTAAAAATATATCAAAAGAATTAATCGATTTAATAATACTTTTTGATATTTCTTTTGCTAAACCTTCTTCTCCATTCAAACAGTTAAAATCAAAAAAAATAGTACACATCATTATACTTTTTTCAGAAGGTTTTTGTATCCAATGGTTAAATTGGCTTTTCCACTCGCTTAAAGATAGGCACCATTTAGGGTTACTGGCCATCATATCTGCCGGGCAGTATTCAAATCCTACTTTGTTTAATTTTGCTGTTACCTTTTTAGTAAATTCTAAGAAATAGGCTTTTATTGTTTTATGTAATTCTTCATTTACATCTTCAAAAACCAAAGCGTTATCCTGGTCTGTTATTAGTAATTGTTCATTTCTACCCTGGCTACCTAGTGATAACCAAGCAAATTTTACAGGAGGCGTATAGGGCATTTCATTTAAAGAAAATTCAATTATTTTGTTTGTAATAGATTTATTAATTTCAGATATTATTTTTGAAATAAAAATTATCGGTGTTTTTTGCTCAAGATATTGAGCTAAAAGCGTGCTTGTTTTTTCACGAATAAGTGTTAAAGCTTCAATATCTTTTGCTCGTTTAATGTTTTTTATAAAAGCAGAAGGATTGTTTCCTCTTAAAATAAGTATATCACGCTCAGATAATATTCCTTTTAAATCAGAATTAGTATCGCCTTTAGTGGTAATACATAAATGTGAGATATTATATTTTAACATGATTATTTGAGCTTCGGCTACTGTTATATCGTCTGAAACTGTAATAACCGGAGAGGACATTATTTGTGTTACATTTTCTTCAATAGAAACAAGTCCAGTAGCAATTTTAGATCGTAAATCCTTATTTGTTATAATGCCTATTGGTTTATTGTTTTTTTCAATAACAATGGAGCCTACTTGATGCTCACTCATAGATTGAGCGCTTTCTTTTATTGAAGTGCCTTTTTTACAGGTAATGGGATTAGTACTGTAAGTTGCAAGTTGACTATCAAAAAACAAATTGCTTTTTTTGATAATATCTTCATTTGCAAATAACTCGCTTGGTTCGTTTTTAGAATAAAGGTCTTTAATATTGGTTGTGAAACTTGCAATTATAAAATTATAGACTTTGTTGTTTTCTTTAATGATATCTTTAAATGTCGCTATAGGAATACCATAAATAATAGATTCTTCTTTTGCATTTGCACTCATTAAATAGTTGTCTTTTTGAATTAAAGGACGTAATCCAAAGACATCGCCTTCGTCGCAAATATCTAATAAAATAGAGCTTTCTTCCATTTTTGCACGTAATTCTATAGCGCCTTGAGCTACAACATAAAAATACTCATGCGGCGTTTCTTTCTGAGAAAACACGAGTTGGTTAGGTTTTAAATGGAGTGTTCTAATTTTTGATGTAATTAGTTTTAATTGATTTTTTTCAAGAATATCAAACGGAGGATACGCTTTTAAGAAATCATAAATTCTCTGCGAATTGTTAGTGCTCACGGTTTTTCTATTATTAATTAACACTTAATATAGTGAAATATTTAAGAGTCTATTAAATAATATGTTGCTAAATTGATATATTTATGCTAAATTAGTATATATGAAAATTAAACTATGTCCAAATTGCGGTTCAGATAGAAATATAAAGAGTGGAATTGTAAATGATAGACAGCGTTATAAGTGTAAGGAATGCGGCTATTTTTTTACTGTAAATAAGATAGGGAAGAAGATAGACGATTATTATGTTAACAAGTCTCTTCAGTTGTATCTAGAAGGGTTGACCTATCGGGAGATTGAGCGTATTTTAGGTATTTCTCATGTTAGTATAATGAACTGGGTTAAGAAGTATAATATTAAACGTCCTTATAATTCTAATTACCATCCAACATATAAGATATTAAATGCTCTTGAGCTAGGTAAATACTTTGCTAACGCTGAGAATATTAAAGGAGCAGGTGTTGTTGTTACCGAGTTGGGGGATAAGTTTATGCTTATAAAATGGGAGCGTTTTAAAGATTAAGTATATCTATTTAGCAAATAAATATATTAATTATTATTTAACAGATTGTTTTTCAGAGTTTAGCGGTGCACACAAAACCAATTATTCACTAACTAAACTACCAAAGAATGAGAAAACACAATCTATTACTACTGTTTGGGCTATGTCTTGCGTCCTTTCAATGTTTATATGCTCAAGGCTCTCCGGATTATAACGGAGGTCTTAAGTTTAAATTTAACGAAGATGGTTCTAAATATCTTCGGCTTATTTCTTGGGCACAAGTACAGGCTAACTATGGTTTAGAAGAATCTTTTGATGGAAACGGGAATGAAAATAGCCCGTTGAATTTTAATTTACGAAGAGCTCGTATTTTAATGTTTGCGCAAATTAATAAAGATTTTTTAATCGTAACACACTTTGGCTTAAACAGTTTAACAAGTTCTACATTAAGTCCAACAGGAAAAGGGGATGGTTCTCAGCTATTTTTTCATGACGTTTGGGCACAATACAACTTAGGTAAAGACCACACTGTTGGCGGAGGTTTACATTACTTTAATGGTGTTTCAAGATTAAATAATCAAAGCACACTTAATATGATGACGTTGGATAACAACCGTCAATCTTGGGCAACTATTGGTTTATCAGATCAATTTGCGCGTCATTTAGGTGTATTCTTAAAAGGTAAATTTGACAAAC